>JAKAOC010000251.1 GCA_021823385.1 Actinomycetes bacterium | reverse complement strand
ATGGGCGTCGGCATGCTCACGAACGTCCAGGCTCACCAACGAGAGCCCAAAGGTCGCAGCCTGGCGGATCACGTCCTCCAGGGTTCCCCGGGCCAGGATCTCCCCTCCGTTGGCCATGAGGGACTGATGCATGACCATCAGATCGTCGAGCAGCTCACGGGTCGACCCGTACTCCTTCCCCGCCCCGTGCCGGTCGCCACGCTCGATGCGGGTGCGCGTGGCAGCCAGCTTGGCACGGATGCACGTGACCTTCAGGCGGTAGGGCTCCTCGCTGTTCAGGCGGACGTAGCGGGGGTCGAGATTGTCCAGGGCTTCCAGATCCGCCCGGATCGAGGCGTTGAACTCCGGCGAGATCCCGGCAAAGCGGATCGAGACGCTTAGTTCCTCGACCAGGCGATCCATGAGCGGGATCAACGTGGCGATCGCGCGCAGGTGATATAGGGTGAGCGCCTCCATGGTGACCTCGGGGGTCACGAAGGGGTTGCCGTCGCGGTCACCTCCGATCCAGGTGCCGAAGGTGAGCGGGCGCGCGTCGGGCGGAAGCTCGACGCCGAGCGCCGCGCAGGCGCGAGAGAGCTCTTCCATCACCCGCGCGACCGGCCCCCGTGCGAGGGAGCTCAGATAATAGAGGGCGTTGCGCGCCTCATCCATCACCTCGGGCCTGCCGAGGCGAAGTTCGTCGGTCTGCCAGAGCAACTCCACCAGCTCGTCGAGTCTTGCCTGCGCGGCCTCGTCAACCTCCGAACCGGCCTGCCCCGCCGAGTCGAGGAGGTCACCCAAGGCTCGCAGCTTGGAGAGCACGGAGCGCCGGGCCGCCTCCGTCGGATGGGCGGTGAACACGGGCCGCACCTCCAGGTTGGCCACGAGCCGCGCGATAGCGTCGCGCTCCAAGGCGCCGGCCTCGAGCGCCTTGGCGACCCTGTGCGACGCCAGCGCCAAGGGCCTCCCCTGCCCGACCAGGCCTGCCCTTGCACGGTCCGCCTGCTCGGCGATGTTGGCGAGGTGAAAATAGACGGAGAAGGCCCGAGCCAACTTGGTGGCGGTCTCCAGGCTCAAGCCGCCCAGCAAGCCGGCGGTCTCCTCTATCCGCAGGCCGGAACCCGAACGGATCGCTTCGAAAGCGTCCAGGACTTCGGAGCCCTCCCTGCGCTCCATGGTCCGCCTCAGCGCGGCGTCAAGCCGCGCGATCTCCGCGTGCAATCTGCCTGGTGTCGAGCCTGCGTCTGCCACGGGCGAGGCTCCCCCCTCAACGATTTCCGGGCCACGCGCGGCAAGTGGTGGTCAAAGCGGCTGACCGCCGCCACCGTCTTGCTTGCGCCACATCCAAGCTACGGGCGCGCAACGGAAGCCCACGTATCGCAATCCCGCTTTACACGCAGATTTAACCTCTACGGGGGATGCCGCGGCGCGCAACGTCAAGCTCGCCCATTGACATCCTTCTTCCGTCGCAAGACCGATCCTGTCTCAGCCCCTACCGGCTCAGGACTGCCTGGAAAACCGCGAAACCCTCACGCTTTCCCGAGTCGCGAATGCACCGGGCGCAATTCGGCCGAGCTCGTCGAGAAAGCGGTCCACCTTTTCCGGCAGGTCGATTATCTCGAGCATGATGGGCAGCCCGGAGGCAGCGTCGGGAAAACGGCTGGTGCGCACGATGCCGGCCGAGCCGAAGCCCTCGACCCCGCGCCAGACAGTCGCTCCGGCCAGGCCCTGCTCACGCGCCAGTTTCAGCAGCGTTTCATAGAGGCTGCGGTGACCGGTCCGGTCGTCCTCGGTCAGGAAGACCACCAGGCGGGTGGCGAGTTCTGTCTCCGCCACTTGACACCTCCCAACAAACGCCCGCAGGGGCTTCGCCACCAAGGATATCTGCGCGGCCGGCGCGAGCATGGCCCTAAAGCAGAGGAGCGCGGGCCATGGTAACGTCGAAAACGGCGATGGAGCTCGCCGAAACTGCCACCAGGGCTGATGGCTCCTGCTCATGGTACTGCCTTTGGGATGGGTTGGAGAGGAGGCTCGATGGCAGCGGTGAGCGGTGGCTCCGAACCGACGCGGCCCGTTTCACGCCCGGCCCCCGGCGCCAAGCGGCGTGCGCCCCGCCTGCGCAGAATCCGCAGCCAAGCCACCGTGCTCGTCATAATCGGCACCGGCGGAGCGCTCGGCGCCCTCAGCCGCTACGCGATCTCCCTGGCCCTGCCCACCCCCGCCGGAAAGATGCCCTGGGGCGTCTTTCTCATCAACATCAGCGGCGCATTGGCACTGGGCTTCCTGCTGACCCTTCTCGTCGAGCAGTTCCCCAGGTCCCGGATGGCACGGCCACTTATGGGGACCGGATTCATCGGCGCCTACACCACCTTCTCAACCTGGATGGTGGACACGGTTGCCCTGGTCAGGGGCGGGGCGGTTGCCACCGCCCTCGCGTATTTGGTGCTCAGCCTGGTCTCCGGGCTGGCCGCAGTGGTGGTGGGAATGGCTGCGGCGCGAACGCTGGTTCGCGCGCGGCAGGAGATGCGACAGGAGTCATCATGACCGAAAGTTCCCCTTCGCGCCACGACGGGCGGCCTGCGATCAGGCTCACACTCATGCTCGAGACGCGGGCGCATGCCGGACACGCCAGCCTGGAGAGCCAGATCATGAAGCAGGCGCGTAAGGCGAAGCTGGCCGGGGCTACCGTCTTCGAAGGCCACGCCGGTTACGGAGCCTCCGGCCACCTGCACGAGGGGCACCTCCTTTCCGACGATCGCCCGCGCGCAATTGTCATCGTCGACGCGAAGGAGCGAATCGAGACCTTCCTGGAAGAGATCGCCCCGCTGCTCAAAGGCGTCACGGTCAGCCTCGCCGAGGTGGAGGTCGTGGAGCTTTGAGAGTGGTGAGGCCCAGATGACCCTGGGTATGGCGCTCGCCGTGGCGCTCGGCGGCTTCATCGGCGCACCGGCACGCTTCCTTATGGACCGCGCCATCTCCGGACGCATCGAATCGGACCTGCCCTGGGGTACCTTCATCGTCAACATGAGCGGCTCCCTACTGCTCGGCCTCCTGACCGGCCTGGACCTGAACGGCCATCTGGGTCCGGTGTCAGGGGCCTTGGCGGCCACGGGGTTCTGTGGCGCCTACACCACCTTCTCCACCTTCACCTTCGAGACCATGAGGCTCATCGAGGAGGGCGACTACCTGGAAGCCGCCTACAACGTGCTGGGTAGCATCGGCGTCGGGCTGATCACCGCGGCTTCGGGCCTGGCGATCGGCCTCGCGATCTAGGCGCCCGAGCGCCACGTGCCTCCGGCGACCCTCGACCGGGACCTTCGGCCCTTAGGGCCACCGTTAGGGCCGATGATTAATTTGGCCATGGCCGCCCGTTGCGACGGCGACCCGGCGCAGTGCCGGGGCGTGCTCCGCGCGTGGACGCGGCCGGGAGGTGAGTCATGATACGTGACTTCATCGGTGACTGGAAATGGATGGCGGTGCGCGGAGCGGCGGCACTGCTCTTCGGACTGTCGACTTTGGTTTGGCCTCATGTCACACTCTTCGCCCTGGTGATGCTATGGGGCGCCTTCGCGCTGGTAGACGGCCTGGCCCTTGTGCTGGTGGCGCTGGTCGGCGGCGCGCAACACGATCGCGGCTGGACCGTGGCCAGGGGGCTGGCGGGAGTCATTGCCGGTGGCATCACCCTCGCCTGGCCGTCGATCACGGCCCTCGCCCTGATGTGGGTGATCGGGCTGTGGGCCCTGGTGACCGGGCTGGTGGCGATCGCCACCGCGGTGCGGATGCGTCGGGTGATCGCCGACGAATGGGCGCTCGGGATCGCCGGCGTCATTTCGGTTGTTCTCGCCATGGTTCTGTTCTTCGCCCCCGGTACGGGTGCCCTCGCCATCACGTGGGCGATCGGCTGGTTCGCCACCTTCCTCGGGCTGCTGGGGCTTGGGCTGGCCTATAGAGCCTGGCACGAGGACAAGAGTTCGGCCGCGCCACGTGAGCACGAGCACCTGAACGCCTGAATCCCCGATTCGAGGGCACCGCGCCACCACAGGCCGGAACGTGATGCTCGCGATAGGCATACACGCAGAGAGCCTGCGCCGCTTGGCGGCGCAGGCTCTCTGCTTCCGATGGGACCGGGGATTCCTTTTTCAGACGTTGCGCCGGTAGAGGCCGCCGACCTCCTCGAAGGCCTTGGTGATCTGTCCGAGCGAAGCGACGCGGGCCACATCCATCAGCACCGCGAAGAGGTTCTCCCCCTCCACCGCCGCCCTCTTCAGGCGCGCGAGGCCGGCCGCGGCCTCGTCGCGATGCGCCTGCTGGAAGGCGCGCACCCGCGACAGCTGCGACTGCTTCTCCTCCTCGGTGGCCCGTGAAAGCTCGACCTTGGCCGTCCCGCCTTGGGATCCCTCCGGGCGCAGGAAGGTGTTCACGCCGATGATCGGCAGGCTTCCATCGTGCTTGCGCTGCTCGTACAGGAGTGACTCGTCCTGGATCTTGCCGCGCTGGTATCGTATCGCCATCGCCCCCAGGACACCTCCGCGCTCGGTGATACGGTCGAACTCGGCCAGAACGGCTTCCTCGACCAGATCGGTCAGCTCTTCGATGATGAAGGAGCCCTGCAAGGGGTTCTCGTTCATAGCGAGGCCCCACTCGTGCCCGATGATCATCTGGATCGCCAGCGCGCGGCGCACCGACTCCTCCGACGGCGTGGTGATCGCCTCGTCGTAGGCGTTGGTGTGAAGGCTGTTAGCGTTGTCGTAGATGGCGTTCAACGCCTGAAGCGTCGTTCGGAT
>JAKAOC010000250.1 GCA_021823385.1 Actinomycetes bacterium | reverse complement strand
CGGCGAAGATAAATGCCGTTCATTTCGAAGGCGGCCGGCAGCCGGTCTCGCTCGCCCGGCCTCTGCCACGACAGCACCAGCGCGCAGATCAGCACCGCCGAGCGTCCCGCCATTACCTCGAGTTCGGCCTCCTTTAGAGCCCGTCCCAGCAGTCGCCGCTCCGCGCCTCGCATGTACCCCATCTCGGCCCCCAGGCGGGCGTCGGCTTCGAGCCTGGTCCGTTGGTTGCGCACGCTTCGCGCCAGACGCTCCGGGGCCACTGGTTCGAGAAGCGTCACAACGAGGAATCTCGTCGAAGGCGAAAGGAGCAGACGCGCGAAAACCCCGGGAGATGCCGCATGGGGCCAGCGGGCGACGCTGTAAACCACAAGCTTCTCGCCCGCGGCGCTCAGGCCCGAGAAGCGCTCGCGGATCCGCCCGTCGCGGGGGAGACTGGCCAATACCTCCGCATCGCCTGAGCGCAGGCGGTGCAAAAAAAGTTCGGGTGCGGCTCGGCGCGCATCTGCAATGGTGGCTTTTGCCGCTCCACGGCTGGCCGGAAGCAGGACGATGAAGCTCTCAGGCCCGCAGTCGCCGGCCATCATTTCTCTCTCGAGTTCGTCGAGTTCGTCGGTGTAAGACGCCGCCTGGGCTTCCGCTGCCCCACGCCGATCCGAGGATGGCCCTCCCGCGCGCCTCGAAGCGCTCAGCAACGCCACGGGCGCCTGACGGTCGGATCGCGCAAGCGAATCGAGGAAAGTCGTGAAGCGTCGGGCGTGTTCCGCCCTGCCCGACGCACCTTCGATGTAGGGAGAGCGGGGGAAAGCCACCTTGAAAGCAATGGCCCCCATCGCGGTTGGATCGGCGACTTCTCGTCTTGGGCCGAGCTGGCGCGCCGAATACGCGGACAGGCGCCCGATCAGCCTCGCCAGCGATACCCCCTGCACCTTTACCAGCCCCAGTGCCAATGCGACCAGAGCCACCAATGGTCCGGCGATCAATCCATCACCGGGCCCGCGGTGGAGCGCCAGATCCGCGCCGCCGATCCCAAAACCCGCCATCGCGACAGCGCCTTCCAGCCTTTCCATCCCGAAAAGCCCCGTCGTGAACGACGAGCGAAACAGCCTGCTGGACACCGGGCTCTCTTCAATCCTCGGCATCTCCGCCTTCCTTTCGTGGTGCCGGCCAACCAAAGTCCCCGTCGCCCTCCCAACTGGAGTCGCCCTCCGCGAACGGGACGGCGGCAATTCCTTGAGCGACGCCCCCTTCCTCTCCGGGCAATACGCCGAGAGAGCCAAGGTATGCCGACGCGGTCGAAGCGGCGCGCAAAGCAAGACGCGAGCCCCGCTCGAGATCGTGGCTGGGCAAGTAGTCGAACGAGAACAGCCTCAGGAGCACCACGGGCGCCAGCGCACTTACCAACAGGCAGGCAATGGCCATGACCATCTGTCCCGGATTCGCGACCGATGCGGAAGCAATGGCCACACTGAGTCCGAGGCCAAGCGCGATCAGCACCTTCATGACGAGTAGGGAGCCGAGGGCCGCCAGCGATCGAAAGAAGACCACCCGTGCACCCCGGTAAACGGCCAAGGCCGCAAAGAAGGGCAGCATTGCGCACAACATGTAGATGGCAGCCGAGCGCAGTGCGATCTCCAGCCAAAGAAATAATGCCAGTGCCAGGTACGCCCCAAGCATCAAGACGTTGATCAACATCGGGAGCTCAGCCGAGGACAGGGGCGCCCCTAGGGCGGTTCCGCCTGCGAATGCATGAAACACGAATGCCGCCAGCGCATCAGCAGCCGAGACCAGGAGTGCCACCGCGCCTATTTCAACGCCCGAGAAGATGCCGACTGCAGGGATGGCCACCGCAAGGGAGCGCAGGACTCCTAATGGGTCCTGGCGCGAAAAGGCAGCCATTGCGGCCGCGGCCAAGGTGGCTATCAGGGCTACGAGCTCCACCCCGGGCAGCAGCCGGAGGATGCCGGCGGAGAACCATCCGGAAAGAAGTGTGGGATCGCCGGACCTGCTCGCTACAGAAGCGAGCCGCAAGGCCAGATAGCGATCGGCATCGAGCAGCGAGTGGCCCAGGAAAAGAGAGAAGATCCCCGAGAAGGCCGAGGAAATGGCTGTCGTCATGCCCAGGCGTCCCAGTTCCTCAATGCACCGATTGGCCGAGGTGGAAGAAGAAGTTGATGAGTGCCGGCGCCGCGCCTACAAGCACGGCGGCGAGCGCCGAGGCGATCAGGGTCCGCTTGCCGGTATATGTCTGCTGGTAGTTACTGGAGTGGGCGCCAAGGGCCCAAATTGCCGCACCGACGAGCAGCCCCAACAAGGAAATGACCAAAGCCCACGCGGCCACTCCATTCGCTATCGACTGCAGCGCCGCACCGCCGGGAAGCGCGTTCATGTCGGGGGTGACACTGACATCGAGCGCGATGGAAGGAAGCATCGGGGTTAGATGGATCGTCATATTGCCACCATAGCACACTCCCTTATTTTTCGTTATCTTTCATTAGATCTCATTTTGCGCCAATCGTGGTGGCTCGTTTCCGTCCGCGCCGCGACGCGGGCGCCTTGTAGTCTCGTTGTTATCGCCCGGAGAAGAAAATGCCCATGACGCCTGACAGCTCCACATCTCGAGCGGACTCCCCGAAACCGGCGAGAAGCGCCGAAACCTACGCAACCTGCCTCGGCAGCGCCCTGGATGCCATCTCCCAGGCCGTATTCATTCACGACCGTGACACCGGCGAATCGATCTTCGAGAACGCCACCGCTCGCGACCTGGGAATGGCCCGCCATGAGGAAGCCGGACTGATGCGGGCAATCGAGGAGGCGGTAGCTGACGCACTCGGGGGGCGCTTCAAGAAGCACTCCTTCTCGATCTTCGGCCCCCCTAGGCGGGACTTCGTGATCCACACCAAGCCCGCCGGCGACTCCTCCGCCGTGGTCACGGTCGTCGAAGACCTGACTGTACGAAATCAGCTGGACGCGATCAGGCGCGACTTCGTCGCCAATGTGAGCCATGAACTGAGGACTCCGATCGGAGCGCTCGGGCTTCTGGCCGAGACCCTGGCCTACGAGGAAGACCCCGCGGTAAGGCAACGGCTGGCCAACCGGATTCAGAACGAGACCTTCAGGGTCGCCAAAGTCATCGACGACCTCCTCGACCTGAGCAGGATCGAGTCCGAGGGAGCTTCGCACAAGGAGCAGACCGACCTTGTGGAACTATGTCACGAGGTTGTCGAGCAAATGACCTCGGCAGCGGACACCGCCCGGGTCGAACTTGGCTTCGCGGTCGAGGGATCGGCCTTCGTTGTCGAGGCTGATCGGCGCCAGCTGCGCTCCGCCGTGGCCAACCTCGTGGACAACGCGATCAAGTACTCCGACAAGGACTCCTGGGTTCGAGTCGGCTTACGCCACACCGAGGACGGCCGGATCGAGATCAGCGTCGCAGACCACGGGATCGGCATTCCCCAAAAGGACTTGGAGCGGATCTTCGAACGCTTCTACCGCGTCGACCAGGCGCGCTCACGACAGACTGGGGGAACCGGTCTCGGACTCTCCATCGTGCGCCACGCGGTCAACAACCACAGCGGCATGGTCGAGGTGGAGTCCCGAGAAGGGGCGGGCACGACCTTTAGGATCATCCTTCCGAGAACGAGCGGAGAGCAAGCGTGACAAAAAGCGAGACCATCGTGCTGGTGGCCGAAGACGAAGAGTCCTTCATAGACGCGCTTACCCTTGGCCTGGCCAAGGAAGGCATGAGGGTACTTATCGCCCGAGACGGCCGGGAGGCGATCGACGTCTGGAAAGAGTCCTCCCCCGACGTGATTCTTCTCGACCTTATGCTGCCCAAGCTTTCCGGTATCGACGTGTGCAAGGAGATTCGCACGCAAAGCCAGGTGCCGATAATCATGGTCACCGCGCGCGGATCGGAGGTGGACACGGTGGTGGGCCTGGAGGTCGGGGCCGACGACTACGTCGTCAAGCCCTTCTCGATGCGCGAACTGACGGCACGCATCCGTGCGGTTCTGAGACGCTCGCCCAATGGCGAAGGCGAAGCAAAGCCGCCAACGGGTGGCAAAGCGGAGATGCTGCGCATCGGCACGATAACCCTTGACACCGCGCGCCACGAGCTGCGGGTCAGCGACAAGCCGGTGCCACTGCCACTGAAGGAATTCGAGCTTTTGGAACTGCTCATGTCAAACCCGAATCGCGTCATGACCCGCGACATGATCGTCGATCGGGTGTGGGGGCCGTTCCACACCAGTGACACCAAGACGCTCGATGTGCATATAAAGCGCCTCCGCTCCAAGATCGAACCCGACCCCGCCCGGCCAACTTACATCACCACGGTCCGGGGGCTCGGCTACCGCTTCGAATCAAGGCCCGCGACACAATGAGCGCAGCCGGTACTGGTCAAGTCGCCGCTAACGGCATTCTTGAGCGGACCGTGACGGCGATCCGAACGCATGGAGGGCGCGTGACTCCGTCGAGGCTCGCGGTTATAGCGGCAATCGTCGACTCCGAGGGGCACGTCTCAGCCGAGGAGATCTTCGAGCGCATTCAGACCAGCAGCCCGGACATCCATCTATCCACCGTCTACCGCACCCTCGAGGCTCTCGAGAAGCTAGGCGTTGTGGAGCATGTTCATCTCGGCCACGGGCGCGCGATCTACCACCTCGAGGAAAACCTGCACCAGCACCTCGTCTGCGAGAGCTGCGGGATGATCATCGAGGCACCGCATGACCTGACCGAACGCCTGGAGATGGAGCTCGAGGCACGGCT
>JAKAOC010000249.1 GCA_021823385.1 Actinomycetes bacterium | reverse complement strand
CGCCGCGAGGGATGCCGTAGGCCTGAAAGGCAGGCGAACTGCCGTGACACAGCAATATCTCGTCGGAGAGTTGTCGCTGTTGTTGGGCGAGCTTCAGGTGGAGGTCTGCCAGCGCGAATTTTCGCAGAAGGTGGCGGGCCTCCGCCGGACGCTGGAGCGCTCTCCGGTGGCCCGTCTCTCCGAAATGGCGTGGCAGGCGCTGGAGCTGGCTGACGACGTCTGTTGGGATTCACTGGAGCGGGCGGACGCGAGCGCCCTGATCAGCCAAGCCGCGACCTGCGCCAAGCTGCGCGAGTTCGCGGTGTGCGCCGCGCTGATCGACGAGGACGAGCGCCTGTAGCCGGCACCGCCTTGGCCGTGGCGCGTGACGGCTCAATGGTGTGCCGGAGCTGCACAGAGCTGCACGGAGGCGCTCTGTGCGGCGTTGGCCCGCCTCGATCGGCCCCGATCGGGTTTCGCGCGTGCAAACCCGCCCGGACGCGCCCGGTTGGATTGGCGGCCGGGTTGCCGGTGGAGCCGGCTCGCGCACTGTCCCGCCAATCGTCCCGCCCAGTGCCCCGGCGATCGGCGGCGGCCCCTCGGGCCGGCGGGGGTGCTTCGGATCGGAGTTTCCCGCTGCCGGGGTGCGCTTTGCTGCGCTAGTTTTTCTCCCGAGAACAAGCGGGAGGTGCGCGGTGCCTGAAACCATCCTTTATGAGCGCCACGGACATGCGGCTGTGATCACGCTGAACAGGCCTGATCGCATGAACGGCTTCACACGCGTGATGGGCGCGGAGCTGATCCAAGCCATGGACGAGGCGGATGCCGATGACGGCGTACGCGCTGTCGTCTTCACCGGGGCGGGCCGCGCCTTCTGCGCCGGAGCCGACCTGGGAGGCGGGGGCAAGACCTTCGACTACACCGCAGCCGAGCCCGGCGAGGATGATCATCGCGACGGCGGTGGTATGGTCTCACTCCGCATCTTCGACTCCAAGAAGCCGACGATCGCCGCCTTCAACGGCCCGGCGGTGGGGGTGGGGGTCACCATGACCCTTCCCATGGACTTCCGCATCGCAGCCCGTGGTGCCAAGTTCGGTTTCGTCTTCACCCGGCGCGGTGTCGTTCCCGAGGCTGCCTCGTCCTGGTTCCTGCCCAAGGCCGTCGGCATGCCGGCGGCGCTGGACTGGGTGCTCACGGGCAGGGTATTCGGGGCGGACGAGGCGCTGGAGCGAGGCCTGGTGTCCAAGGTCGTCGAGCCAGAGGAGCTGATGCCCACCGCCCTGGCTTTGGTCGGGGAGATCGCCGAAAACACCGCCCCGGTTTCGGTCGCCATGGCCAGGGCCATGCTCTGGAATATGGCGGGTGCCAACCATCCCCTCGAGGCTCATCGCCTGGACTCGCGGGCGATGTGGCTGCGGGGAAGCTCGGCTGATGCCTATGAAGGCGTGCAGTCGTTCCTGGAGAAGCGCAGCCCCGAATTCCGGGACAGACTGGACGAGATGCCCGAGCTCTTTGAGGACTGACCGGCTCGGGAACGCTTATCCGCGCCCGTCCGCACTTGGGCAGGACATCTTTGGCAACCCGGTTCGGCGAGCCGGCTAGTTGGCGGGCAGGCCGTCGAGCGAGAGGAAGATGTCGACCAGGTCGGCATCGAACTGCTTGCCGCGTTGAGAATGCAGATACCGGCGCGCATGCTCGACGTCGGTGGTGCCCGGCCGGTAGATGCGCGGGGTGGTGATGGCGTCGAAGACGTCCGCGATGGCCAGCACCCGCCCTCCGACGGGGATCGCCTCGCCTCGGACGGCGCGCGGGTATCCGAGGCCGTCCGGGCGCTCGTGGTGTGACACGATCGCTTCGGCGACGTCGCTCATCTCCGGGTGCGCGTCGACGAGCAGGTTGGCACCGGTTTCCGGATGGCGTTTGATCAGGGCCCACTCGTCGGCGTCGAGCCGTCCCGGCTTGGCCAGGATGGTGACGGGGATATCCATCTTGCCGAGGTCGTGAAGGTATCCTGCCAGCGCCAGCTCTTCCATCAGGTGGCGCGGCAGCCCGGCGGCAGCGGCCAGGCGGTAGGAGAATTCGGCCACCCGGGAGGAGTGCTGCGCGGTGGGGGAGTCGTAAGAGGCGAGCGCCTCTACGAAACGGTCCCGCACCGGCTCATGCTCGGAGCGCAAGACGATGGCTCCCCGCTTCACGCAGGCACCGCGCCGCCCGATTTGGTTGCTCCCGCCGGCGCTCCGGCCGGAGAATGGCTGGGTCCCGCTCTCTTTACCGGTCCGCTTCGGCCCGACGTCCTCTGGCAAGCTTTGGCCTCTCACTCCCAGGTCAGTGGCAGCCCGGCCAATGCGGTGCACCGGGATTCCAGAACGTTAGCAGCAACAACTCACCGATTAGTGACGCAGGTCACATTACCACCCGCACAATGTGTAAAGCAGGCACGGCCCATATCAGGAGAGCGATGCCCGCGAAGCGTCCAGCTCCGAGCGCGCCTCGGCCCATGCCTTGTCATAGCCGGCCAGATTGCGTTCCTTCACGCTCTCGTACCCTCGGATCATGTCGGGAAGCCCTGCCATCCGCTTTATCAGCTCGGCCTGATCCGCTCCCGCCCTGCCCAGGGCCTCGAGCATGGCCGTCTCGTACTCGCGCGCCAATGCCCGCTCCCGCTTGCGCATCTCCGAACGGCCGAAGGGGTCGAGGCCGGTGCCGCGCAGGCCGCGCATGGCATGCAGAAGCGTCATGGCCGGCTTGGCACTTTTGTCGAGCTTGATCTTGCGCTTCATGCCCAATGCCCTCAGCATGGGCGGGTGAAGGAGCATGGTGGCCCTGGCCACTTGGGCGCCATCGCCGGCCGCCCACTCCAGGTGGAGGCGCGCAACCTCGTACTCGTCCTTGTAGGCGATGAGCTTGTAGAGGTTGGCGGCAAAGGTGAGGGCTGGCTCCTCATCGGCGCCGAAGACGGCCCCCGCCTTCTTCCGGAAGGCCGCCACCCGCTCCAGGTAGCTCTTGGCGAGCGAGAGGTTCTGGTAGGCGGCCAGGTCCTCGGCGCGATTCAGCGCCAGGTCCCGGCAGGCGCCTGGGGGTAGCCCGACCTTGTCACCGAGGTGCGCAATGCGGGAGGAGGCTCTCTTGACCGGAGCCTTGGGATTGAGCACGTTGTCGATGGCCTCAGGGTGAAGCACGGCCAGGCGTCCCCAGGTGAAAGCCTCCAGGTTGGTCTTTACGGCCACCTTGTTCAGCTCGAAGGCCTTGTTGAGGGAGTGAAGGCTTAGCGGGACCAGGCCCAGCTGCCAGGCCGCGCCAAGCACCATGACATTGGCGGGGATCTCGTCGCCGTAGAGCCTGTCGGCCAGTTCCTGGGCGGGGAGGCGGAAGGATCCCTGCGGGTTGGTGAAGCGGGCCAGAGCCGCCAGGGCGGCCTCGGGGGCCGGCCCCTCGTGCCAGGGGTCGGCGATCTCGCGTCCGTTGGGGACATAGCTGGTGGATACCACTGCCCGGGTCCGGTCGGGGCTGGCCACGCGCAGGTTCTTTTCCGCCGCTGAGCCGATCAGGTCGAAGCCGAGCAGCAGGTCGGCGGTGCCGGCGGGATGGGTGACCGCCTCGTCGCGGGGATCGGCGGTGATGTGCAGGTCCGAGATCACCGGGCCCGCCTTCTGGGACAGGCCGGTCTGGTCCAGGCCGGTCATGTAAAGGCCGTCCAGGGTGGCCGCCACCTCCAGGATGGCGGCAAGCGTCACCACTCCGGTGCCCCCGATGCCGACCATGCGGATGCGGGTTCCCTGGGCGGGCACCGTGATCTGGGGGTCGGAAAGGGGGAGGTTGGGAAGGGAATGCCCCTTCCCCTTGCTCTTGCCTGGCTCGACCAGCAGGAACGAGGGGCAGTCGCCCCTCAGGCAGGAGCGGTCCTGGCTGCAGGAGCCCTGGTTGATCCTCGTCTTGCGCCCGAACTCGGTCATGACCGGCTCGACGGACAGGCAGTTGGATTTCTCGCCGCAGTCGCCGCATCCCTCGCAGATGCGCTCGTTGATGACGACGATGTCCTTAGGTGTCGAGAGCTTGCCGGCGCGGCGGCGGCGGCGCTTCTCGATGGCACACATCTGGTCGTGGATGATCACCGTGGTGCCCGGAACCTGGGCCAGCTCCCGCTCCACCTCGGAGAGCTCCTCGCGGGGGCGCACCTTGATCTGGCGCGGCAGGTCGACGGTGCGGTAGCGGGTGGGGTCGTCGGCGGTGACCACCACCTTGGCCGCACCCTCGAGATAGAGCAGCTCGATCAGCTCGGGGATGGAGAGCTTGCCCTCCACCTGCTGCCCGCCGGTCATGGCCACCGCGTCGTTGTAGAGGATCTTGTAGGTGATATTGGTGCCGGCGGCCACCGAGGCGCGGATGGCCAGCGAACCGGAGTGGTGGAAGGTGCCATCCCCCATGTTCTGCACGAAGTGCGAAGCCGAGGTGAAGGGGGACATGCCGATGAACTGCGCGCCCTCGCCGCCCATCTGGGTGACGCCGGCCAGCTTGCCCCGATGCGAAGGGTTGAGCAGCACCAGGGTGTGGCAGCCGATCCCCGCCCCGACCACGGTGTCGTCTCCGGCGCGCGTGGAGGTGTTGTGGGGGCATCCCGAGCAGAAGAAAGGAGTGCGCTGCTCGAGAACCTCGATCTTGCGATCGGCTATGGCGTCGAGCTCGGCGATGCGCTTTTCCACGCCCGGCGCCTCGAAGTGCGCGAGAACCCTGCGGCCCGCCGAGCGTGCCACGTCGTCGGCCTCGAGCGCCCCGTGCTTGGGAACCAAGGCCAGG
>JAKAOC010000248.1 GCA_021823385.1 Actinomycetes bacterium | reverse complement strand
ACAACTGGGCGCTGGACCAGGTGAAGTCCGACATGGACGCCAGATCCAAAGACCCAGACCACCAGAGCATCCCTTGGAGCCTCCAAGGTCTGCGTAAGCGTTGGAACCAGGCCAACCCTCTGTGTCAACCTATTGTGAGCCAGATCGAACCACCGATTCATTGAACTGAGAGGGCGGGGAAGAGACTCGCGAAATGACAACCGCGACCAATCACTCCTACGCTGAGCACCACGGTACTGCTGTAATGGAACACACATCCGATCCGGACCCCGAGGTCCCCGAACGGGCGAAGGGGCCACGCCGGTTTCCTGCCGCCTACAAAGCCAGTATCCTGGCCGAGTACGAGACCCTCGACAAGGCCGCCAAGGGAGCGCTGCTGCGCCGGGAAGGGCTCTACTCCTCGCTCATCACCGAGTGGCGCCGCCAGCGTGACCGCGGTGGAGAACAAGCCCTGGCCCGAGGGGCCGGGCGCCAGCCCGCCGACCCACGCGCGATCGTCAAGTTGCGGGCGACCTCGCTGCGTGGCCGTCTTCGCTGCGCGTGAAGGCTGTCGTCGGTGCTCGCGGCATCTTCGAGATGACCTGGAAATTCGCCGGCCCGGATGGGCGTGCAACGTGGGAATGGTGCACGGTGGTTGCCGAGGGGCGCAACTATCCGGCGATCCGTTGGCGCCGGATAGGCATTCACGCAATTTTCGGGGATCCATAGGCCGTCATCGGCCATTGGTTCGCCGCCCACCTGCGGAGAGTCGGTCGGAGAGCCCGGCAGCTCCTGGCGCGGCGCGGCGTCTTCCGCTCTCCACACGAGCGCAGTTCCGAGCGCTTCGCATCGTTAACAGCCGTGTTTCTTCCACCCTGGCGCTTCGCGCGGGCGTTTCTTCCGGGTCTTGGCGCCATGCGTATGGCGGCGGCCACGGCGCACAACATCGGTCCACCGCCGCCCACCCGCGCCCTGTGCCCTGGGCTGCTTTCGCGGCACCATTTCCCTATTTAGATGGAAAGAAGGTAGACTGCACCCATGATTTCCAAGCGCGAAGTGATTTGGCGCCACCTTCTGGCTGGTGCCCGGGAAGGCCGGCGTGGGTGGCCGTCTGTGACCGCGCTCGCCCAGGAACTGGGGATAGCAATCTCCACCACCCACCGCTCCCTCGCGCACCCGCTCGAGATCGGCGCCCTCGATCTCAGTCCTCTCGGGGGGTTGCGGGTCCTAGATCCAATACGGTTGCTGACGCTCTTGGCCGCCCACCGCCACCTGCAGCGGGATATAGCCGCCAGATTGTGGTTGGCGCTGCCGGTGCCGGAAATAGAAGCCGCCGCGGTGGGCACGGGAGCCACCCTGGGCGGGTTCGGAGCCGTCGTCGCCCACCTTGGCGTCAACCGCATCGCCGACTACTCGCGCGTGCTTCTGTACGGACGCCCCGAACTGTCATTCCTCCCCGAGGCACCCGCAGGTGACGGCACGGAGGTATGGGTGGCCGAACCGGATCCCTGGCTGCATCTGTACGGGCAGGTGACACCGCTCGCTCAGGCCTACGCGGACCTCTTCTCCATGCCGGGCTGGCAAGCGGCGCGTTTTGTAGAGGCTCTGGATCCCAGAGAGGTGACCGGCGTTGACAGGCCCGTTCTACTCATTTGACCAAACGGACCAGTCGCGGACGGTCCTCGACGACCTGCTTGCCGCCGTACCCGAAGCTATCCTGATCGGCGGCTGGGGGACTTGGGCTCGCGTCGGCGGAGCCATGAGCCACGACATCGATTTGATCCTCAGTCGCAACGACCTTGAGCTGATCCGAGGGATGGTCGAGGAGCTGTCGGAGTCTCGGCACCTGGGCGGGACCAAATGGCGCGGTACCTGGAGAGGGATTCACCTGGACCTCTACGCACCTTACTCGTCGCGTCTTGGAACCAACCTTCAGCTGCTGGTGGAGCGTCTGACTCAATACGCGGAACCCGTGGACGGCCGACGACTGCTAAGCGTCCCCGCTCAGGTGGCCACCAAGATGGCCGCTCTGCTTGATCGCCCGAATAGCCTTCCGGGCTCGAAGGACCGCTACGAACTCCTGAAACTGCTGGCTTTACCAACGGCCTCGAAGGCGCCGAACATCATCAAAGCAGCCTCCGCCCGCACGACGACCGAAGTCGCCGCTCTCCTGGACCGGTCGTTTGACTTTCTGCAAAGTGAACCAACCGTTAACCGCAGCCGCCGGGCCCAGCTTCGCGCCATGGCCAAGGAATGGCGTCTTGCACTGGACCTGGAGTTTCCCGGCGTCGAAGCGCCGCCGGTTTCGCCCGAGTCAGGGCTCGAGCTCTGACGCCATCCTCGACTGCAGTGGCTCCAAAGTTCCCCCCTACAGCGTCGAGATCTTGAATGCGCACTCGCACCAGGGCTGGCACAAGTAGCTGAGGCTGATCTTCCCGATCGTTTCGCGATCGCCAGCGTTGTCGAGCGCGATCAAGCCGGCGGTCCCGCCGAGCTCGGTAGTGCGGTTGGCGCGTCGCGCAAATCCGTTCCGCCCGCTGCTGATATCTGCCCCGGAGTATTCCTCTGCCAGGAGAACCGGAATGGCGGTGCGGCCCAATCGCTTGGGAGCGCTCGTGTGCGAGCGGGTCTTTCGTGCCCGATTTTGGCGGGCTCAGCCCAGAGGCGGCGTCTTTCCTCAAGAGGGTCTCCCCGGTTTACATCTGGTGGAAGACGCCGGATGAAGCATTGCTCTACGCGAATCGGCTTATCGCCCAGATCATGGACTTAGGGACTTATGAAGACACCCGCGATCTCGTGCGCCTCGTGGGAAAGGACCGCTTGTGCGCAGTCATCGACCGCGCGGAGGCGGGGTGGTTCCGCCCGCAGTCCTGGTCGTACTGGCATTACAGGCTGCACTTGACCGAGCCCGGAGTCGATCCGCCGCCCATGCCCACGCGCAACCTGGGGGAGCAAGTGCGCTGAAGATATTTACTCCTCGTACTGATACCTTGCCGGCCGCGCAGCAAGCGTTATGGCCGCTGCTACGGCCCAGCGCCCGGCTGGGATTGGCGCTGTACGGAGGTACCGCGGTGGCACTTCACGTTGGCCACCGCCAGTCCGTCGACTTCGACTTCTTCACTGACCAACCCCTCAACACGGCCCGGCTGTACAAAGAGATGCCCTTTCTGAACTCCGCCGTGGTGCTCCAGCAGGAGCAGAACACCTTTACTGTCGCAGTGGAAGCCGGACACGCCGAGAGAACCCCGGTGAAGGTTTCCTTCTTCGGATCCATCACCTTTGGCCGAGTTGGCGAGCCGGAGACGACCGACGATGGCGTACTGGTGACCGCGTCGCCGCTGGACTTGCTGGGGACCAAACCTAAAGTGGCGATCCCTTGCATCCCGGGCCCCAGTGTTCCGAGACGATATCGACGACCGGGCGGAATGAGCGGATGGATCAGGGCCGCAACGCTTGGACCAGCATGTCTGTGAACAGGGTTCGTGCGAGGGAGTGATCTCCGCAGAAGTCGGGTGGCCGCCCCATCGAGCTAGCGCTGGCGATGGCGTAAGCGGTGTCATCGGGCCTCGGCTTGACAGAAACGAAGACCGGAACTCCATAACGCAGCGCGACCCACGCAGTCCATATGCGCGCTGTGCGTCCGTTGCCGTTTGCGTAGGGGTGGATCCGAATCCACTCGCCGTGGATTACGGCAGCGAGGGAAGCCACTGCTCGCAGCTGGGCCGCATCTGCCGGGCGTCCGCCAGGGGGAAGGATTGCGTCCAGTCGCGCGACGCCGGCTTCGACCTGAGAAAGAAGCTGGAGCACGGCCCCATGGACTTGAGGCGAGAATACGCCGACCTTGGTTGGCCACCCGTCGAGCTGGCGCACACCCAAACCAACCTCGTAGCCGAGGAGCTCGGGCACCGCGGGGTCTCCGCGAAAGTGGCCCGCATACCCCGCGACCGCCAGCTTGCAGCCCGCGTAGCAGGCCGCGTGCCAGCGCTGGACTTCGGCGATGCCGGGCATCGTCCTGCCCCGAGCAACCGCCCTCAGCTCGGCGAGCAGGGAGGCGACGTTCTTGAGGATGCGCGCGCGGTCGGCGGGGTCGTCTTCATTCCAAGCTTGGCCAGGCACCGGCTCAGTGAACGCCGGCTTCGAAAGCAGCGATTATGCCCAGGGGGTCGCTGTCGTCCTCCGCGGCCCCTGCTCCATCGGAGGGGCCATGGAGCGCATGTGCTTGCAGCGGTTCAGGCTCCGCCTCTCCGGAGACGAAATCCTCGATGCTCTGGGTGATGATCTCGTCGTATGCGGGACCGGCGAGCTCGGCCAGGAGGCGGGCGGCCGTGACGAGTTCCTCGGCTATTCGCGCCGCGCGCAAGGCGAGTTCGTGCCTAATTGCCTGTTCGATAAGCTCATTTTGACTGATGTGCTCTCGCGCCGCGACTTCGCGCAATAGCGCGCGTAAACGCTCGTCTCGGAGCCGCAGGGGAAAGACGCTATGGGTTTCGCTCATGATCGCCTGTCCTTCTTCGTCGTGTGATGTCAAGGTTGGTATATGACATCATAGAGCGCAAGTGCGCCGGTCTGGCCCCTAAAGCGGCGAGATCTCCAGGCCGTATTCGCAGCACGGCTCGCCCTGGTACTCGAAGGCGATCGTCCCCTCCAGTCCGCGATCACTGGCCGCATTCAGGCCCACGGTAGCGCCAAAGCCGTTCTTGCCCTGGGCGAGGGTGGCGACGAGCCGGCGCGCGAGTGCATGGCCAGGACCGGATCCCACCGCTCAGCCGCGGCTCCCGGGCGCGGGGTCATGGACATAT
>JAKAOC010000247.1 GCA_021823385.1 Actinomycetes bacterium | reverse complement strand
GGTTGGCGGCGCCCTGCTCGACATTCACCAGCATCCGGCGGCTGACACCCGCCGAGTCGGCCAGCTGATCGAGAGTCCAGCCTTTGTTCTGCCGTTCGTGCTTTACGCGTGCGCCGATCGCAGACGCGAGGGAGGCCGTGTTCTCATCCATAAGTGCATTATCTTACCCTAGTAGTGCACCCAGACTCCACCATGGAGTACCAATACTCGGAAGACGTATGATCCCGTTAGACCCGCCCCCTTGTCATCGGGCTCGTTGGCTGGACGGCGAGAGCAGCGTGGCAAAGGTGCCCGGGGGGCGATCGACGCGCCGAATCCAGTGTTGGCCTGCGTCCGCGTCCAGGATCTATGCCGACCAACGGCTTCCGGGCCCGGCCTAACCAGCGGGCACCTCAGAGAGCGTCAGGCCGGCCGGCACCGGCAACGAACGCCTGATGCGAACCCCATCAAGACTTAGGACGAAAACGTGGCAGCGCGCTCCGCGGACCAGAGCCTCAAATTGCAAACACCTATCAGCGGATCTCGACCGGCCGTCGTGCGCGGATGATCGCAGAAGCCGCATGGGAGTGGACCTTGTGAGTTTCTCGGATCTCGATGTCAACAAAGCCCGCCCCGTCGAGCAGTGCCGAATACTCCTCGCGCGTCAGGGCGCCCGCGATACAGCCCGTCCACTGCTGCATGTCCAACCGTGTGGCCTCGTCCATCTCCGGATCCGCGACGACATCGCTCACTGCGAAAAGCCCGCCAGGACGCAGCACACGCAATGCCTCATCGATAACCGCACGCTTGTCCGTCGACAGGTTGATCACGCAATTCGAGATCACGACGTCCACAACAGAATCATGCAACGGTATCCGCTCGATCTGTCCCTTCAGAAACTCGGCATTATCGATACCCGCCTCCGCTGCGTTGCGCCTGGCAAGCTCGAGCATCTCGTCGGTCATATCCAGCCCGTACGCCTTGCCCGACGATCCGACCCGGCGAGCAGAGAGAATCACGTCGATACCACCGCCGGAGCCCAGGTCGAGCACGACCTGTCCCGGCTGCAGCTCCGCCACAGTGGTTGGATTGCCGCATCCGAGGGAGGCGGCGGCCGCCGCACCCGGGACTGCACCCAGGTCCTCTGAACCATAGAGCGATGAACCGAACACGGGATCCAATGCAGGTCCACAACAGGATCCGCCTGTGTCCACGGCAACCGCCAGATCGGCATAGCGCCGACGCACTGACTCCCTTATGTCGGATTGACCCACGATTGCCTCCGAGAAAGGATCTATCTACATATCGACTTTCATCAATATATCACCCTCGGACGGAGCCTGAGTGCCCCTATTGCCATATTGGGAGATGGGCGCGATGTCGCGTTACGCGGGCACGGTGTTACGCGCGACACAGGCGGCGACTTCATTGACCGACGCGTCGGGCGGGCCTCGATAAAGGGATGCGACCACCGCTCAATCGAAGCAAGGCTCGACCCAGGGATGATGAACCTATCAAGGCCTAGCCGAGGTGGAGTTGGTTGGCCGCGGTGCGGACCGCATCAACTCGTCATTCATGCACTGAACGCCCGCTCTGAGTGGATATATCATATATAGTTCTGGTGAATCGGCACAGCGTCGCCAGTGCCAAAAGTTCGAGGTGTGGAACCAGATGGTCTTTGGTGATTTCAAGGGAAAGGTCGCTCTCGTGACCGGTGCTACGGCTGGGGTCGGCCTGCAGGTCGCCCTTCGCCTTGCCTCTCGCGGAGCCACTGTCGCGGTTACGGGAAGAAGCACGGATCGAGGGGAGGAGGCGCTCCGGCAACTTCGTCGGATTTCCTCAGACGTTCGTTTCGAGCAAGCGGATGCGAGCGACGCCGAGGCAATGGCCGAGGTGGTCAAGCGAGTCTCCACAGAGCAAGGCGGAGCCATCGACATCGTCGTCAGCTCAGGATCGGGTCACGAAGTGGGGCCAATGCCGATCGCCGACATGACCGCAGAACAGATCCACCGGGCATTTGACACTCGCTTCTATCCCCGGATCCTTCCAGTTCATGCCTCCATCCCTGCGCTTCAGGTTCGTGGTGGCGCGGTCGTAATGTTGACGACCGACGCGGGTCGGCACGCAACCCCGGGTGAGTGCGTAATGGGTGCCGCTGGCGCGGCGGTCATCATGATGACAAAAGCAATGGCGCGAGAGTTGAGTCGCTGGAGGATACGCGTCAACAGCGTGGCGATGACGATAACCTCTGACACGCCCTCATGGGACGCAATTTTGGCCAACCCCAGTTTCGAACAGCGCTTGTTCAGCAAGGCGCTCGAGAGATTCCCATGGGGACGACCGCCAAATTCGGAGGAAATATCTGACGTCGTCGCCTTCCTGGTTTCGGACCAGGCCGCCCAGGTGACCGGGCAAACCATCAGCGCGAACGGGGGCCTCTCCTTCGGGGGATGGTAAGGCATCCACGACAGCGACCACTCGAGTAGCGGAAAAGGGCGAGGAGGTTCATGCGAAGCGTTGGCTCCCACCGTAAGTTGCCGTGGCCGTCCAACCAAAACCGCCGATACACCGCAGGTTCGGCACATCACTCCGAGGAGTCAACGGGTGGGCGAAAACCCGAGGCCGAATCGGGTTCGGTCGTCCAGGCGTTCCCCGGCACCGGCTGGCGAGATGGCTGGCCTTTGCCACGGAGTTACACGTACTCCCGGGGAAGGCCAATCGACTGGAGCTCGGTGTAAGCGTCAAAAGCCTCCATGCCGGCTTCGCGCCCTATCCCACTGTCTTTGAAGCCACCGATCGGCGCGGAGAACCCGACGGGATTCCCGTTCACCTCCACCGTGCCCGTCCGAAGGCGGCGTGCAAGCGCTAGTCCGCGGTCGACATCGCCCGTGAATATGGAGCCGTTCAGGCCATAGGCCGAGTCATTCGCGAGGGCGACTGCGTGATCTTCATCTTGGTAGGCCATAACCGAAAGTACCGGCCCGAAGATCTCCTCGCGTGCGATGGTCATCCCCGGTTTGACACCCCAAAAGACGGTAGGCTCAACAAACCATCCACGTTGCTGACGATCGGGACGTTTTCCGCCCAGGAGAATCCGTGCGCCCTCGGCAACTCCGACCTGGATATACCCTTCGACTCGTTCGCGCTGTCTCCACGAAACCAACGGACCGATTTCGGTCTCAGGATCCCCGGGGTCGCCGACCTTCATCGAGGAGACCATGGCCGCTAAACGATCAAGAAATTCCTCGTGCCGATTCGCGGAAACCAGGACGCGCGTCTTGAGACTGCAGATTTGGCCGCTGTTTCGAAATGATCCAAGCCGCAGCGACTCCACGGCCATATCCAGGTCCGCGTCGTCTAAGACGAGCGCCGCCGACTTTCCACCCAATTCAAGCGTTACGCGCTTGAGCCTTGCACCGCACATCGACGCGACGCGGCGCCCGGCGGCGGTGGAACCCGTAAAGGCCACCTTGTCGATCCCCTGATGACCGGCCAAATACTCGCTAACGTCGCGATCTGCGGCGAGAATGCTCACGACACCGGCTGGGAGTCCAATCGAGCCGAGCATGTCGGCCAACAGGTACCCATCGAGTGGAGTCTCCCGTGCCGGCTTCAGAACGACGGTGCACCCCGAGAGGAGTGCGGGGATCAGCTTAAGGAGCGCCGTCGACAAAGGCGTGTTCCACGGAACGATGGCGGCAACCACACCGACAGGCTGCCGAAGGACGACAGCGTTCCCGGTGGCAGAGCGGCGACGGGATTGGAAGGGGTAGGTCGCAGCAAGGTCCGTGAGGGCATCGGCAATGAGAACCGGCACATTCGCCTGGGTCTGGTGCGAGATCGAAATGGGGCATCCCATCTCCTCGGTGATCAGCCACGCGACTCTTTCGCGATCCTCGTCAAGGGCTTGCCTTAATCTTCGGACTATCTCGATCCTCTCCGTCAGGCTCGTTCGCGGCCAATCACCTCCGTCGAACGCAGTCCTCGCGGCGCTGACCGCGGCGTCCACATCCGCCGTTGTGACTTCAGGAACTTCAGCGATCGCCGCCTCCGTGTACGGAGATGTGACCGTGAACGTAGCATCGGACGATGGGCGCGCCCAGGCCCCGCCGATGTACAGCTTGGTGTAATTGCCCTGCCAAACCATGTGACCTCCAGCAGTGACCTGATTGATTCTTAAAATATTACATATTAAATATGTTTGCCTCGGCCTATTCGCAGCTCTCCACGGTGCTCGAACTCCGGTTGACAGGCTCCACCAAAATCGGTCCAGCGTGAACGTGAGTCCGGACCTCCGGAACGGAAACGGCGAACCGTGACAACACGAAGTCCACGCGCCTTACGCAGGCACGAGCGATCAGTAAGGGTGCCGAAGGGCAACGAGATGCTCAACAGGGGGGTCCGGCCGCAAATGAGTGCCGCTTAGCGTCTGCTGTGCGTTTGGACGATGCTTCGCGTCAGCCACAGGGTCGGCAACCAAATGACTACTACCGGAAATAAATCTTCAATGACCGCCATAACAATGACGCGAGCGGCGGCGAAGGCATCGCCATGGAGTAATCTTTCCCGACGAACCCGAGGCTCTGGCTCACATTATGGCTGGACCGAAAGCCGCGGGCCTCTCATGGCGATCAGTTGCACGAAAATGGGGGGACGCACACGTGATCTTGGTCACTGGCGGCTTGGGCTTCATCGGCTCGCACACGACTAGGGCACTCCTCGACGCCGGCGAGGAGTGCATAGCGACGCAACATCACAATGGTGAAGTTCCAGAGTTCCTAGGGGCGGAGGTTGGCACGCGGTTGA
>JAKAOC010000246.1 GCA_021823385.1 Actinomycetes bacterium | reverse complement strand
TTCTACATCCACAACATCCTTGACCACTTCCGGCTCACCGGTTGGAGCGCGTCGTGGTACGACGGCTATCCGCTGTACGTCTTCTACTTCCCGTTCCCGGGAGTGGTCACGGCCTTGTTCGGGCTCGTCGTGCCGTACGGGGTGGCCTTCAAGCTGACCACCGTGGTGGGATCCCTGGCACTTCCGGCGGCCGTCTACTACTTCGCGCGCTCGCTCAAGCTTTCCTACCTGCTGTCGGGCGTCTCGGCAATCATGGCCGTGGCGTATCTCTTCGACCGCTCCTACACCATCGATGGAGGGAATATTGCCTCCACCTTGGCGGGGGAGTACTCCTTTTCCATCTCGCTGGCGCTTGCCTTTTTTGCGATGGCCGTGCTCTTGGTCTCGCCTGGCCGTTTCAAGCGCCGGGTGCTGGCCGGCATCCTTCTCACCCTCTCGCTTCTTTCGCACATCCTGCCGGCCGCCTTTGCCGTGGCGGTGCTGGTTCTCCTCGCCCTGATGCGGCGTGAGCGCAAGACGGTGTACGGCGTAGGCGTGGCGGTCGGGCTAACGGTCCTGCTGGCGGCACTTTGGGAGCTGCCTCTCATAGCAACCTATTCGTATTCGACCTCGATGGGCTGGTCTCGGATCACCACCTTCCTCGCCAGCCTTGCTCCACCGGATTTGCGCGTCTTCATCGCACTTGCCGCAGTGGGTTTCATCGCCTCGATTGCGATGCGTATCGAATTCGGCATCGTCTTCGGAGTGGGGAGCGTCGCATCGGCGGTGGCCTTTGTCGCGTTTCCGCTCAAAGCGGTCTACAACGGCCGCATGCTGCCCTTCTATGTGATGGGCATCTACATGCTGGCGGGCTTGGGCCTGCTGACCATCCTGGAGCTCATCCCGGCCGTGATCTCTTCGGTCCGGACTCTGTACGACCACCTGGAGCCCCAGCGCGACGGTGGGTTTGGCTTCACCGACTTCATGGGGTGGCAGGATACGGACCGCTCGTTGGCGGGGGTCGAGACGCCGAGCGAAGAAGGGCTCGCCGCCATCGGCAGCGCGGTGGGGCGGCTGCGCCGGCGGTTGCGAACCCGCAGGCGGGTGTCCTTCGTGGCCACCTCCGGCCTGATTCTGGCGGCGGTGCTGATCCCACTGGTCAAGATGCCGAGCTGGAGCCCTATCCGGGGCGCCACCAGCTTCGTCCCGGGTTGGATCAAGTGGAACTACAGCGGTTACGAGGCCAAGGTGGGCTTTCCCGCCTACCGGGCCCTGATGCTGCAGATGAAGAGCATCGGGTCGACCTATGGCTGCGGCCGGGCCATGTGGGAGTACAACTCCAACCAGAACGACTTCGGCACGCCCATGGCCCTGATGCTCCTTCCCTATTGGACCAACAACTGCATCGACTCCATGGAGGGGCTCTTCTTCGAGTCCTCGGCGACCACCCCCTATCACTTCATGAACCAGTCCGAGCTGTCGGCCTCTCCGTCTGACGCGATGGCCGGCCTTCCCTATGCGGGCGTGAACGTGGCCTTGGGCGTCAAGCACCTTCAACTTCTCGGCGTCCGCTATTACATGGCATTCACGCCATCGATCGTCGCGGCTGCCGACAAGAACCCCTCGTTGCGACAGATAGCAACCGTGCCTGCGGTGGACCCGTCGTCCTCGGTCCCGGTGCTCACCGAGACCTGGCACATCTACCTGGTGAGCAATTCCGGGCTGGTTCAGCCGCTCACGCAGAAGCCCGTGGTGATGCGCGGCCTCCAGCCCGCCCAGTCGAGCTGGCTTGGCCCGTCGTTGGCTTTTTATCAGAACCCCTCTGAATACCCGGTCGAGAGGCTCATGACCGGTCCCGGCTCCTATTCGCGGGTTGCGCCCTATGCCAAGGTGAGCGCCACCACGCATGAGCCTTCGGTGTCGGTGACCCACCTCCAGGTCGCCAACTCCTCGGTCTCCTTCGACGTCTCCAAGACGGGCGTGCCGGTGCTGGTGAAGATCTCCTACTTTCCCAATTGGCACGCAAGCGGCGCCCAGGGGCCCTACAGGGCCACTCCCAACCTGATGGTGGTGATTCCCACCTCTCGCCACGTCGTGCTCTCCTACGGGCGTACGGGGGCGGACTGGATCGGCATCCTCATCAGCGGGCTAACGGTCCTCGGCATCGTGGCGGCCGGGGTTCTGTTGCGCCGGCGCTCGCGTTCCATGCCTGGGGTGCCGGCCGATACGGCGTTGCCAGCGCAGGTGGAGACGGCTTTCGAGCCTGACACGGAGGGCCAGGCGGAGCGTTCGTAACCCTGCCCCGGGCGGGTTGAACGGGGGGGCTCGGCCAACTAGAGTCATTGTTTCGTGTTCGGCTCCGCGCCCGGGCGCGCCGCCTTTGGCAGGCCCTGGCCGCTGAGACAGACGAGGTTTTTCATGGATCGACTCAACAAGATTTTCAAGGCCTACGACGTGCGCGGCCTGGTTCCGGAGGAGCTGGATTCGGAGGTGGCCGAGGCGATCGGTTACGCCTTCGCGCGCTTTGCCGCGGTTCCGCGCATTGTGGTGGGGCGCGACATGCGCCCGTCCGGCGAATCGTTGGTGGAGGCGTTCATCGCCGGAGCCAATCGGGCCGGAGTGGCTGTGGACGACATCGGCATGTGCTCCACCGACATGCTCTACTTCGCCTCCGGCCGGCTCGACGAGCCCGGAGCAACTTTCACGGCGTCGCACAATCCAGCCCAGTACAACGGGATAAAGATGTGCCTCGCGGGCGCCCGCCCCGTAGGCGAGCAGACCGGGTTGGCCCAGGTCAAGGAAGGCGCGCGCGTTTATCTCGCCTCTCGCCCCGAAGCCGCGGCCGACGCCGCCGCCAATCGGAACGTCGAAATCCTGGACGCTTTTGCCGAGCACGTACGGTCCTTCGTGGACGTCGCCGCCCTCCGGCCGTTGAAGGTGGTGTCCGACACCGCCAACGGCATGGGCGGGCTGGTGGTTCCGGCGATCTTCGAGAAGCTGCCGTTCGATCTGACCGTGCTCTATCAGGAGCTGGACGGCAACTTCCCGAATCATCCCGCCGACCCGATCCAGCCCGAGAACCTTGTCGACCTCAAGGGCCGGGTGCTGGCTGACGGTGCCGACGTGGGCTTGGCCTTTGACGGGGATGCGGACCGGGTCTTCCTGGTGGACGACAAGGCCGCGCCTCTCTCGGGGTCGCTTACCACCGCGCTCGTCGCCAAGGCGATGCTCGAGGCCAATCCCGGAAGCACGATCCTCTACAACCTCATCTGCTCCAAGGTGGTGCCCGAGGTGGTGACCGAGAACGGCGGACGGCCGGTGATGACCAGGGTGGGCCATTCGTTCATCAAGGAAGTCATGGCCCAGGAGGGGGCGGTTTTCGGTGGCGAGCATTCCGGCCACTACTACTTCCGGGACAACTACCGCGCTGACTCGGGCATAATCGCCGCGCTCATCGTGCTGGAGCAGATCTCGAAGTCGGGAATGCCGCTGTCGGAGTTGCGCAAGCCGTTCGAGCGCTACAGCGACTCGGGTGAAGTCAACACCCGTGTGAACGACGCCAAGGCCGTGATCGCCTTCATCCGCAACGCCTACGACGGTCGCGCCGAGGTGAACGAGATGGACGGCCTCACGCTTGATTTCGGTGACTGGTGGTTCAACGTCCGGCCCTCCAATACCGAGCCGCTGCTGCGCCTCAACCTCGAGGCGCGCACTCCGGAGGAGGTGGCCTCGCGCCTATCGGAGGTTCTCGCGGTTATCACCAAGGCCGACAGTTTCTAGGAGGGTAGATGGCGCTTGCACCCGAGTTGATCGACTTGATCGTCTGCCCTGACGACAAGGGCGAACTTTGGTATGTGGAGGGCGAGGAGGTCCTCTACAACCCGCGCATGCGGCGCAGGTACAGGATCGAGGAAGGCATTCCCGTGCTCCTCGTGGAGGAGTCCGAGATCGTGGACGAGGCGGAGGACGCCCGGCTGCGCGATCTGCCTCACACCGTCACCGGCAAAGGCTGAGGCTTCCACCCCACTCCTATTTTTGTGCGACACTGGTTGCATGCGCCGACCAGGCACGTCCTGGCTTCGGTTCGCAACGGATCTTTCACGAGCGCTCCGGCACCCGCCGCTGGGGCGGAGCGTTGGCTTATGGCGGCAAGAAGGCTAGGTAAAGATGAGCGAGTGGCCCTACGAAGCCGCCGATTCGCTGGGCATGTGGGACGCGACCGCCTCGCTGCCCGAACAGGTGGCGGCTGCCGCTGCGCAGGTGGCGGAACTCCCTGGTCTTCCCGACCGCGAGAAGGTCGAGAACATCGTCGTCTTTGGCATGGGCGGCTCCGGAATAGCCGGCGACGTGCTGGTGGCCGCGGCCGGCCCGGTGTTGCCGGTGCCCGCAACGGTGGTCAAGTCCTACACCATCCCGGCTTATGTCTCCACCGGCACCCTCGTCTTTGCCATCTCCTTTTCCGGTGCCACCGAGGAGACCGTCGAGGCCGCGGGCATGGCTCTCGAGCTCGGGGCGCAGGTGATCTTCATCACCGCCGGAGGAGAGCTGGCCCAGATGGCTCGCGATACCGGCTCGCTCCTCATCCCGGTGCCCGAATCCATCCCTCAACCTCGCGCAGCCCTGGGGGCCGTCTCGATTCCACCCCTGGCGGTTTTGGACGCCATCGGCCTCTTTCCCGGGGGCGGCTATTGGATAGACCAGACCGTCTCTCAGCTGCAGCGTCGCCGTGACCAATTGATCAGCCGGCGCTCCCTGGCCGAGGAGATCGCCCGGCATCTGGAGGGCAAGCTCTCCATGCTGCATTCG
>JAKAOC010000245.1 GCA_021823385.1 Actinomycetes bacterium | reverse complement strand
TGTGAGTGGAGGTATTGGCGCGCTTGCTCCACATCCGCGGTTCCCGGGCGGTAGACGCGCGGGGTGGTGATGGCATCGAAGACGTCGGCGATGGCCAGCACCCTTCCCCCTGCCGGAATGGCCTCTCCACGCACGGCACGGGGATACCCCAGTCCGTCGGGGCGTTCGTGATGGGCCAGTATCGCCTCGGCGACGTCCCCCATCTCGGGATGCGCCTCAGCCAGCAGGTTGGCGCCTATCTCCGGGTGGCGCTTCACGATGATCCACTCGTCGGCGTCGAGCCGGCCGGGCTTGGCAAGGATGGAGACGGGGATGTCGATCTTTCCCAAGTCATGAAGGTATCCGGCCAGAATCAGCTCCTCCACCTGATGGCGGGGAAGACCGGCCGCCTCGGCCAGCCGGTAGGAGAATTGGGCCACGCGCGAGGAGTGGAGCGCGGTGGGGGAGTCATAGGATGCAAGCGCTTCGATGAAGCGGTCGCGCACCGGCTCGTGCTCGGCTCGCAGGACGATCGCCCCGCGCTCAACGCAGGCCGCGCGGCGCCCGATGCGGCTCCGCGTGGCGGGACTCTGATCGGAACTCTGGCTGGAGGTCCGGTGGATCCCACTTTCGTGACCGGTCTGGTTCGGCCTCGCGTCCTCAGGCAAGCTTTGGCCTCTCACTCCCAGGTCAGCGGTTCCCCGGGCGCTTCCGGCGCACCGGGATCCCGGAACGTTCCAAGCAACGACTTACCGATAATCGACGCCGGTCACAATAGCACTCCCACAAACGATAGCGCGGGCGGTGCCTGTTTCAGGTGAGCGACGCCCGGGCGGCTTCTAGCTCCGCGCGCGCCTCCGCCCATGCCTGATCGTAGAGGGCCAGATTGCGCTCTTTGACGCTCTCATACCCTCTGATCATGTCGGGAAGCTCGGCCATCCGCTTAAGAAGCCCGGTTTGGTCGGCACCGGCCTTGGCCAAGGCATCGAGCATCGCCGCCTGGTATTCGGCGGCCAATGCCCGCTCGCGCCTGCGGATCGCCGAGCGCCCGAAGGGATCCAGTCCGGTGCCGCGCAGGCCGCGCATGGCGTGCAGCACCGTCATAGCCGGCTTGGCGCTCTTGTCCAGCTTGATCTTGCGCTTCATCCCGAGAGTTCTCAAGGCCGGCGGGTGCAAGAGCATGGTGGCCTTGGCCGCCTGGGCTCCTTCTGTGCCAACCCACTCCAGGTGCAGGCGGGCGACCTCGTACTCGTCCTTGTAGGCGATGAGCTTGTAGAGGTTGCGGGCAAAGGAGGAGGCGAGCTCCTCGTCGGCGCCGAAGACCCCCTCCGCCCTCTTGCGGAACTCCTCCACCCGCTCCAGGTAGCTCTTGGCAAGCGCGACGTTCTGATAGGCGGCCAAGTCGTCGGCGCGCCGGAGGGCGAGCTCGCGGTAGGCGCCGGCCGGCATGCCCAGTTTCTCGCCGAGCTTGGCGATACGGGGGGAGATGCCCTTTACCGGGGCCTTGGGGTCAAGAACGCTCTCGATGGCCTCGGGGTGGGCGACGGCCATGCGTCCCCAGGCGAAGGCCTCCAGGTTGGTCTTGACCGCCACCTTGTTGAGCTCGAAGGCCTTGGTGAGCGACTCCAGGCTGAGCGGAAGCAGCCCTAGCTGCCAGGCGGCGCCGAGCACCATGACGTTGGCGGGGATCTCGTCCCCGTAGAGCTTGTCGGCCAGCTGCTGGGCCGGCAGGCGGAAGGATCCCTGTGGATTGGTGAACCGGGCCACCGCGTCCAGCGCCGCGTCGGGGGTGGGCCCCTGGTGCCAGGGGTCGGCAACCTCGCGCCCGTTGGGGACGTAGCTGGTGGAGACCACCGCGCGGGTGCGGTCGGGGCCGGCCACACGCAGGTTCTTTTCGGAGGCCGCGCCGATCAGGTCGAAGCCGAGCAGCAGGTCCGCTGTGCCGGCGGGATGGGTGACCGCCTCGTCCCGGGGTTCGGCGGTGATGTGCAGGTCCGAGATGACCGGGCCGGCCTTCTGGGAGAGCCCGGTCTGGTCCAGGCCCACCGTGTAGAGGCCGTCCAGGGTCGCGGCCACCTCGAGGATGGCGGCCAGGGTGACCACTCCGGTGCCGCCGATGCCGACCATGCGGATGCGCGTCCCCTGGGCCGGCACCCGGATCTCCGGGTCGGGGAGACCCAGGGCCGGGAGCGCGTGCCCCTTCGCCTTGCCCTTGCCCGGCTCGACCAGCAGGAAAGAGGGGCAGTCGCCCTTCAGGCAGGAGCGGTCGTGGCTGCAGGAGCCCTGGTTGATCCTGGTCTTGCGCCCGAACTCGGTCGTCACCGGCTCGACCGAGAGGCAGTTGGACTTCTCGCCACAGTCCCCGCAGCCCTCGCAGATGCGCTCGTTGATGATAACGATGTCCTTGGGGGTGGAGAGCTTGCCGGCACGGCGGCGGCGGCGCTTCTCGATGGCGCAGAGCTGGTCGTGGATGATGACCGTGGTTCCGGGCACCTGGGCCAGCTCCCGCTCCACCTCGGCGAGCTCCTCGCGCGGGCGGACCTTGATCTGGCGGGGCAGGTCGACGGTGCGATAGCGGGTGGGGTCGTCGGCGGTGACCACCACCTTGGAGACGCCCTCCAGGTAGAGGAGTTCGATCATCTCGGGGATGGAGAGCCGGCCCTCCACCCGCTGGCCGCCGGTCATGGCCACGGCGTCGTTGTAGAGGATCTTGTAGGTGATGTTGGTGCCCGCCGCGACCGAGGCGCGGATGGCGAGCGAGCCCGAGTGGTGGAAGGTCCCATCCCCCATGTTCTGCACGAAGTGCGTGGCCGAGGTGAAGGGGGACATCCCGATGAACTGGGCGCCTTCGCCGCCCATCTGGGTCACCCCGGCGAGCTTGCCCCGGTGCGAGGGGTTGAGAAGCACCAGGGTGTGGCAGCCGATCCCGGCCCCGACCACGGTGTCGTCCCCGGCACGGGTGGAGGTGTTGTGGGGGCAGCCGGAGCAGAAGAAGGGAGTGCGTTGCTCCAGAACCTCGATCTTGCGCTCGGCGATGGCGTCGAGCTCGGCGATGCGCTTCTCCACCCCGGGCGCCTCGAAGTGCGCCAGCACCCGCCTGCCCAGCGAGCGGGTGACGTCGTCGGCCTCGAGCGCCCCGTGCTTGGGGACCAGAGCCAGGCCCTTGTCGTCCACCTTGCCGGTGACGAGAGGCGCCCCGGCGCGTCCGTAGAGGATTTCCTTGATGGCGCTCTCCACGAAGGGGCCTTTCTCTTCGACCACCAGGATCTCGCGAAGGCCCTGGGCGAACTTGAAGACCGAGGAGGGGTCGAGGGGATGAAGAGCGGCCACCTTCATGACCCGGATGCCGGGGGAGTCGGCCAGTCCCGTCTCGGCCAAGGCGGTGAGCAGGTCGAAGTAGGTGGTTCCGGTCGCGACGATGCCCAGGGTCGCCGAGGGCGAGCCGTGCACCGGGTTGAGGTCGTTGAGGCGGATGTACTCGCGTGCAAGCTCCAGGCGCACGCCCACCATGGTCTCCTCCAGCGCCAGCAGGTTCGGCCCGAGCAGCTCGGCGTTGGGGCGATGGCGGTAGGGGCGTCCGTTCACCTCGATGGTGGGAATGACCGCCTCCACAAAGGGGGCGAGGCGAACCACGCCGGTGGAGTCCGCCACCTTGGTGACGACCTTGAAGCCGGCCCAAAGGCCGGAAGCGCGCGAAAGCAGCACCGCGTGGCGGAAGAGGGAGATCATCTCGGAGGTGTTGCCGGGGAAGAAGACCGGCATGCCCAAAGCCGCCAGGCTGGCGTCCGAGCAGCCCGGAACGGTGGAGGACTTGGCGGCGGGATCGTCGCCCGCCAGCGCAATAGCGCCGCCGGTGGGGGCGGTGCCGATGATGTTGCCATGGCGCATGGCATCGGAGGCGCGGTCCACGCCCGGGCTCTTGCCGTACCAGACGCCGGTGACTCCGTCGACCCCCTCCTTGCGCCATCCCTCGAGCAGCTGTGTGCCCACCACCGCGGTCGCGGCGAGCTCCTCGTTGAGGCCCGGGCGGAAGACCACGTTGCCGGGCTCGATCACCGCGCGGGAGCGCTCGAGTTCGGTGTCGAGGCCACCAAGGGGGGAGCCCTGATATCCGCTGACGAAGACCGGGATGTTCAGCCCCTCAGCGGCGTCGGCGCGAGCCGAGTCCAGAAGAGCTCTTACGATCCCCTGGATCCCCGAGAGGGGCACGCTCCCTTGGCTAAGCAGGTAGCGGTCCTGAAGCGAGCTGAAGCCCGCCTTGTTCGATTGACTCATCACATCTCCGTGTGAGGCGATGCCCACTTGTCGCTCGTGGCGGCGGCACCATTCCCGACCTTGGCCATGCGCTACGCATTGGCCGCGCCAACGGGTGCCGGGCAGCTTCTACCAACTGCGAGTTTACGCCAAAGGGGCGCTCCGGCGCGGGCATGCCGCTGTGGATATCGCACTGCAATCGGTTGCCGGTGCAGCCCGTCCCCTTGGCGCTCCGGTCCTGCCCACGGATGGTGCGGGCCTGTGCTCCGTTGTTCGACTCTACCCGCCGATCCCCACTATCGGCTTGTTGAGCACCGTCCCGCCCATGGACCCGTAGAAGTTGGCATCCCCGAAGGAGAAGATCCCCCCGTCGGAGGCGACCAGCCAGTACCCCTTGCCATCGGGAGTTGCGGCCATGCCCACGATCGGCTTGTTGAGCACCGTCCCGCCCATGGACCCGTAGAAGTTGGCATCCCCGAAGGAGAAGATCCCCCCGTCGGAGGCGACCAGCCAGTACCCCTTGCCATCGGGAGTTGCGGCCATGCCCACTATCGGCTTGTT
>JAKAOC010000244.1 GCA_021823385.1 Actinomycetes bacterium | reverse complement strand
CCTCAATGCCTCCAAGTTCGCCCTCTCGATCGCTTCGGGCGAGCCTCCGGCCGACCTGGAGCGGCAGATAGCTTTGACGGCGCTGGATGCTGCGCTGCTCGAGCAGCTGAAGAAGACCGTGGCCCAGGCAACCGCCGCCCTCGAGGAGTACGACCACACCCGGGCGCTAGAGGTCATCGAGAGCTTCTTCTGGAGCTTCTGCGATGACTACCTAGAGCTGGTCAAGTTGCGTGCCTACGGCGAACACGTAGGCACGGTCGACTTCACCTTCGCCGACACCATGTCTGCGCGGGTCACCCTGACGACCGCCGTCCGGGTGGTGCTGAGGCTTTTCGCCCCCTTCCTGCCTTTCGTCACCGAGGAGGTCTGGTCCTGGTTCCAGCCGGGCTCGATCCACTTGGCCGAATGGCCGAGCGAGCACTCGGTCTTCACCGAGGCGCAACACCTCTTCGCCGAGCTGGTCCCCGGATCCACCCTGCTCACGGGACTCACCGAGGGCTTTGATTCCGAGGCGGCCTATCTCGTCCTCTCGCGCGTGCGCCGCGCCAAGACCGAGGCCAAGACCTCCATGAAGACCCCGGTCGCAAAGCTTCGCGTCACCGGGAACCAGGAAGTCGTCAGCCAAGTCGCCCAAGCAAAGGTCGACTTGCTCTGCGCAACCGGCGCCCGGGATATACAGCTGCTCATGGACCCGACGCAGGAGGCGACGCTCGTCGAGGTCGAGCTGGAGCTATAGGGAAGTCCCCGCAAAAGTTCCCGGCAGTTCATCGACGAAGGCGCCGGCCTGCTCGAGTTGTGACGCGAGCCGGATCAGCAGGTCTTCACGGCCGTAGGCGGCAACAAGCTGAACGCCGATGGGGAGCCCTGAGGCCGACAGTGCCACCGGCAGCGACACGGCGGGTTGCCCGGTGACGTTGAACTGAGCTGTGAACTGCTGGTACTCCGGGATCCTGGCCTGGCCGTGCTCGGGATCGGACAAGTACCCGAGCTCGGGCGGCGGCTTGGCGATGGTCGGGGTCAGCAACACATCGAAACCCTCACCGTGCCAGAACTCGGCCATCGCAATGCGGTAGTCGTGCAGCCACTGAACCGCTCGCAAGTAATCGGAGGCGCTCACCTGGGTCCCCATCCGATAAAAGGTCGCGTTGTCCGGCTCTAGCATCTCCGGCTCGATGCGTCGGCCCAGCACCGCCGACCAACGATCGATCTCAGCGGCGATTGAGCCGGTGACCACGGTCAGGAACCGCTGCTGGAACCCCTCGCGCTCCAAGGCCGCCGGATGCGCCTCTTCAACGGCATGACCGAGACTCTCCAGCCGTCGTGCAGTGGAGATCACTGCGGCCGAGCATTGGGAGTCTGCGGCAAACGCGTTGGAGGCGGGCCGGTCGAGGAAGCCGATTCGCAGCGTGCCTGGAGGTGCACCCACCTCGGTCGTAAACGGGCGATTGGGCGGAGGCGCGGTGTAGGGATCACCGGGCTCATAGCCCGACAACACCTCCAGCATCGCCGCCGCGTCCCGAACCGAGCGGACCAGAGAGTTGTCGATCGCCGAACCCGCCCACGAATCACCGGCAAACGGGCCGGCCGACACCCTTCCCCTGGATGGCTTGAAACCCACCAACCCACAGCAGCTGGCGGGAATGCGAATCGAACCGCCACCATCGTTGCCGTGCGCGACCGGGACGATGCCGGCCGCCACCGCGGCGGCACTACCTCCCGATGATCCCCCCGGCGAGTGGGAGCTGCTCCAAGGATTGTGCGTCGGCCCATAGGTGAGGGGCTCGGTGGTTATGTTCGTCCCCATCTCCGGGCAGTTGGTGCGCCCGATGACGATGAAGCCCGCCTTGCGCAGGCGAGTGGTCAGATATGAGTCTTGCCGAGGGACGTAATTGATCTCGCGCAGGAAGGAGGTGCCCGCATAGTAGGGCTCGCCCGCCATCGGAGCTCCGAGATCCTTCAGAACTATGGGCACGCCGGCAAATGGGGCGGATTTGTCGACGGTGCGCGCGTCGTCGAGTGCGCGCTCGTAACGGGGATGGATGATCGCGTTGAGCTTTGGATTAAGGCCGTCGGCCGCCTCGATAGCCAGCTCGACCGCCTCGACGGGAGAAAGGCTGCCGCCCCTGAGCATCCCCGACAGCTGGGTCACATCCGCCCGGCTGTACTCCTCCATGTGCATCTCGCCCTCCTCGACCCTCAGTCTTTGCCGGTTAGCCACATGGGCCTGGGGGCCGGAATTCTGGCCAGCCGAGACGCAACCGCGGGAAAGCGCTCCCTGTCGTCGCGTTGCCACTGCCTATAAGCGGCCTCGACCTCCTCGGGGGAGCGGGCGACAAAATTCCACCACATTAAGATCTTCTCCTCGAAGGGAAGGCCCCCGATAAGGATCGCAATGCCACGCTCGAGGGTATTGATCTCGATTTCGTCCCGCCGGCCACCAAGGTAATAGAGGCTTCCCGGTGCAAGCTTTTCACCTTCCACCTCGGCTAGCCCCGATAGCATGATGAGACCGTACTCCCAAGACGGCTCGAGGGGAAGCAGTGTCTTCCCGGTACCTAGTGTTAGCTGGACTCCGGCGTGCTCCGTATCCCGGCGTGCCGGAGAGCCGGCCCCGCCAAAGTGGCCCACGAAAACTGTCGCGTCGGCGTTGAGGGTTGAAAGCTCGGGCAGATCCTCGTGGTGTTCGAAGGCCGGGGAAAGCTCCCGTGTTGCCGACGGCTGGGCCACCCATAGCTGGATGCCGTGCAACGTGCCCACGAAACCCGGGACCCCCTCCTCGGAGTGCGCCACGCCGCTGCCGGCCGTCATCAAATTCAGCCCTCCAGGCCGAATGACCTGCTCGGATCCAAGACTATCGCGATGCACCAGCTCGCCGTCGAGCAGCCAGGTGACAGTCTGCAAACCGATGTGAGGATGGGGCGCGATGTTCTCGCCGTCGTTTTCCGTGACAAAGCGAGGCCCAAGATGATCCGCGAAACACCATGCGCCCACCGTTCTCCGCGCCCGGGTTGGGAGCACCCTGATCACTTCGTGCCCACCCACCTCGGCGACCCTGCCTCCGATCACATCGAAGGTCGATTCGGGCGGCTGTTGGCTCTTGCTGCCAGTAACGGAATCGTCGGTTTCGGCCATGTTGCCCCCTTGTCCGACTCGATGCGGCCAGGCTCCCGCCCAGACCAAGTCGGGGGAGACGCCATGCCCAATCTAGATCCGCAGCGGGCCTAGACTCGGGAGAAAGACACGGCGCGTTGCGCCATCCCGCCCTCCCAGGGCTCCCCACGACAGACCCGAGGATCGACTCTTGAGCCCCGAAACGCATCTCGACGGAGAGAGCACGCCCGAAAGAAACACACAGGGCCAGCAACTCGACTTCATCGACAAGGTATTCGAAAAAGGTGACCGCATCGGGCCAATGGCGGCCTTGATCGATGGGAGCATCCTTGCGGTCGGAATTCTCATCGCGCTTTTGTGGCAGTCGACCGTTTCGTCGCACCACAAGGCGGTTTCCCAAACCCAGGCATGGAGGCCGACCGCAATAGCGGCGTCCAAGGTCGCCACAACCCTGCCGCCGCCTACCCCGAAGGTAGTGACCAGGACTATTTGTTCAGCAGTTGTAACCGCACGGTCCAGCTCCGGGAAGACGCACGCCTCGGAGTACAAGGGCACCTGCACGTACCTGCACTCGGTGCTTGATCATTCGAAACTACAGGTGCACTGGTTGCCGGCGCGCACCGTCACCTATACGCAGACCGGCAGCTGACCGCTTCCGGCGAAGCGTTTCAGATGGAGTGAAGCGCCTCATCGAGCAGCTTGGTGGCGTCGTCCGCGATTTCCTTGATGCCGGGATCCTGCATCATCGACGAGGGGTCCATTGCCGAAACCTTTACGCGGTCGCCTACCTGCTCCAACACAACGTTGCAGGGCATGAAGAGCGCGACTTCGGGATCCGCCTCGAGCGCACGGTGCGCAAAACCGGGATTGCAGGCTCCAAGTATCTTGAGCGCCGAACGCTCCACCCCGATCTTGTTCTTCAGGGTGGCCGCGACGTCTATCTCGGTCAGTACGCCAAAGCCTCGGGCTGCAAGTGCGGCGCGGATATCGGCCTCGGCCGTTGCCATGTCCTTGTCGACGAAAACTGCAAGCTCTGCCATCGCTTCCTCTATTCCTGTTGGTGTACGGCGTTTTCACCTAGCATACCCCATGGGGTATATATCCCGACATCCCCCTAGTGACCTTGGGTCGGGGAGAGTGCGCGACAAAAGCAACGGGGGGCGGCCATTGGCCGCCCCCGCGCCTTCTTATTCAGTCTTGGCCCGGCTTCAAAGCCGCTGCTCTGACGCTCACGCGGTGCGGCGGCGGCGCCATGGGAATACCATGAGTGCACCGGCTGCAGCAAGCGCAGCAAAGGTGAGCCTCCAGGTGTTGGACGCCCAAGGTGCGCCCGTGGTTGTGGATGGCACGGTGACCGAGGTCGATTGGGACCCGCTCGCCTGGGCCGTAGTCGTCGTTGAACTGTTGCTACTGGCCGCTGCGGCCGATCCGGTGGTCGAAGTCGTTGAACTGTTGCTACTGGCCGCTGCGGCCGATCCGGTGGTCGAAGTCGTTGGCCCGGCGCTGGCCTCTGTGACGCCGGTAGCCACAGTCGTGGTGGTCCCGCCTTGGTTATGGCCGGTAGCCACAGTCGTGGTGGTCCCGCCTTGGTTATGGCCGGTAGCCACAGTCGTGGTGGTCCCGCCTTGGTTATGGCCGGTAGCCACAGTCGTGGTGGTCCCGCCTTGGTTATGGCCGGTAGCC
>JAKAOC010000243.1 GCA_021823385.1 Actinomycetes bacterium | reverse complement strand
GCGAGCCGATGTCGCGCCTTCTCCGATCGGGCGGAAGCAGCTGTCGCGATCGGCTGGGACGAAGACTCCGCCGATCAGACCCAACGCCAGTTCCGGGTCCTTAAAGCGATCGTAGGAGTCGGCGATGCGGGGAGTGATGTCCCACTCGATCTCGTCGGAGCAGCCGGCCAGCCTGGCCCAGCTCTTCAGCTTCCAGCTGTACATCTGCGTGGCGTACAGGTTGCGCTCCTCGGGGTCGGTCTCAGCCAGCCGCTGGTACAGTGCTCGGTGGGCCTTGCGAATGGACGCGGTGACCGCTTCCACCTCGTCGGCCGCAAGAGGACGCATGTCGCCCTCGTCGGTGACAAACACCCGGGCCTCGATGACCTCGCTCAGGTAGTCGCTGGGGTCGAACCACGCCGTGCCCCACACGTTGTTGTCCATCTTGACGGTGTCGGGTAGCCGGTAGGCAATGACGAACTGGTGGTGCACCAGCGTCTCCCGAATGCCGTCCAACCAGGGGAACTCTCCGTACTTGTCGGCGCACAACTCGCGTAGGGCCAGGAAGGTGCCGTCACCCAAGTGGTACGGCCCGGTGTCGCACACGGCAGTGCGGGCATCGCAGTTCTCCAGGAAGCAGTAGCCAGTAAGGCGGCTGACGAACCTGCGCAAGTCGAGGCGCACGTCGTCATCAGCGGGGATCAGCTGGCTACGTATAGTCGCGAGCATTTCGTCGTCGACCACCCGGGAGCTGTCGGGCGGGGTGGTATCCATGTTCCAAAGGACTCCGTCGGTCCGCATGGCGATGGTCGCCCTCCGCCAGAACTCCAACACGGTCAGCTGGTCCTCCAGTCCGTGCCGCAGATCGTTCTCGCCAAGGTCGACGAACAGCTCCCGTCCGGTCATGTAGTGAAGCGGCATGGCCGCCAGGTTGATGAAGCTGCGCTTGTTGCCGATGGGCAGGTCGGCGGCCACCAGCTGCTCGGGTGTCGCGTGCTTGGCGATAGTACGGATACGCTCGGGCACCTGCAGGTAGTCCTCCATCATCGACATGAGGATATAGGTGTTCATTCCGAACAACTCGGACTCGAACACGGTCCGCCGGGTCAGCTCGGACTTGTAGGCGGCCCCTCCCTTGTGGATGAGCCAGTTCCATTCGTCGATCGACGGCTGGTAGGCGGGGTCGCAGTAGAGTGCGTCGGTGTTGCTCGGCGTAAAAGCGGTGGTCACGGCTATACCTCCACGGAGCTGTAGATGCGAGCCACTTCGGGGTCGGACAGATCGAGGGTTATCTCGTCACCGTCGCTGATCGCGCCGGTGAGCTCGGCGGCCAGCACGCAAGGCACAGCCGCCTCCCTCGAGATGATGGCCAGGTGGGACTCTCTGCTGCCCGCCGTGCACACGACCGCCCGCAGGTCTGGGAGGATGGGCGAAAGGAACGTCACGCCGCCCTTGTTGACGAACGCCACTGTCTCCTCGACCTCGTCGTCGTCGATGGAGAGAACGTCGCCGGTCTGGTGGAACCACCGGGCCTTCCCTGTCACCTCCTTCGTGACGAACAGGTTCACACCGGTCCCCTTCTCCCGCGAATCACTGGCCATGGTCCCTCCCTCTCTCTGTGGCGGCCGTCCGGCAACGACTGAAACGGCTCGCCGTCAAGGCAGCCGACCGGACTCGGCCCACTGCCATTATGTGGGTGGCGGCCCGGTCCGATCGATCCCCTTAGGGGGACACCTCCGGACATCGCTGGCGCGGGTGACGCCGCGGTCACGCCATGACCAGCGCGTTGGGCCTATCGCTCCCGGACAGTCCACCGGCCCCGGGTGGAGTCTCGAGGGCCGGTGAGGTCAGAACCCGATCGCCCTGTCGCGCGGACGTGTCGGCATTGTGGAGGAATCGCATTCCGAGCCGGACGACCGCCAGGCGTCGAGTGCCTGTTCGAGATGGCCATGGGCGACACCGGATGGGTCACCGCTGCCACCTTGCGCCACACGCTCGGCGGCACCCTACTCGGACATCGAAACGGTAGCCGGCGTCGTCGGCCTCCCACTCCACCATGGCCGACCAGAAGCACACGTCTGGACCCGGGCGTGCGGGGTAGAACAACCTACCAATTCCCCACTCGATCAGCTGAGCGACAAACAGCTGCCTCGCGGCTCCCGCACACGTCGCTGCGTCTTGCAATGCCACGGGCCGCGGCTACGCACTGCGTCATTCCGGCGGACCAATCCTTGCGCTAATTCGGCATGCCTCGCCAAAGACCGAGGCGATCATCGGGCGCGCTTAAACAAGGCCACCGGACCCCGCGTCACCGCCAAAAAGTGAACTGCGCCTCCTGCTTGCCGCTGATAGCGCGCAGTCGGCATGGCACTTCCATTGCACATCCCAAACCATGCGCGCTGGTTCGAACCAGTCCACCCAGCGGGGCGAATCGCCGAAGCCGTTCATGCAGCGTCATCATCGTGCTCCTCTGAGTTCGGGACGCTGAGGCCGCGGGTTCAAATCCCGCCTTCCCGACCATTATCGGATCCGCAAGGGCAAGTCGGGCCTTCCGGCCTCGCCAAAGTCAGTCAGGCGGGTCCGAGGACCCGCCTGACATATATCTGCCGCACGGCCAAGATGGTGACTGAAGACGACGGCGCAGCGCATTAGGCCCTGCAGAGCAAGTTTCGATCAGTCAGTGCCGGCGTGTCTCTCTCCGTCGTTGGGGAACAGGACTGCCCTTGCGTGGAAAATGTGGGCGCTCATGACAGCCTCGGCCCATTCGGGGTCACGCTGGCGCAACGCCGCGACCAGCTCCCGATGGTGCGCGAAGGAGCGCTGCAGCTGCTCTCCGTTGTAGCGCTCGAACATATGGCGCACCAGCGCAACCTGGACTACTGCAGCCATTACCTCGACCAGTCGCCCGTCGTTGGCTGCTGCGATGATGACGCGGTGAAAGTCGTGGTTCAACATCGCGATGTCCTCGAACCGAGTCGGCGAAGTCCCGCGTGCCGCGGACTCCATCCGCTCGCAGAGGTCTTCGAGCCGGGCGATCCCCTCCTCGGAGATCAACTCCGCCGAGCGCGCGGCAGCATGCCCCTCCAGCCGCTGGCGGAGACGGAACGTGCTTCGCAGGTCCGCATCTATCCACGGCGCCACTCTCGCACCCTTGTTGGGTTCGATATGGACAAGGCCCTCAGCCGAGAGCCGACGCAAGGCCTCGCGGACAGGCGTCCTCGATACCCCGAGCTCGCCGGCCAGCTCAACTTCACGCAGCGGGGCACCCGCCGGGTAACCGCCCTGGACGAGCCGCTGGCGCAGGACTCCGTAGACATTGGTTGAAGAAGAACCCTTGGGCGCCGGCTGTGCGGCCGCACCAAGCAGTTCATGAGCGGGAACCGACACGTTTTTAGCCTACCCCCGCTCCGGCCCCAGAAGGCAGATGGTGCCTTCGGCGCCTAATCGGCGGTGCCAACGGATGTAGCATTTGCCATGCGCACAGAACCTCGTGATGAGACCCTCGGAGCCCTCCTGGCCCGCGCGGCCGATGAAGACGGGACTCGGGTATACCTGGTCGAAGACGGCAAAGCCATCACGTTTGCCGAGATGAAACGCCGAGCCGATGCCGTCAGCTCTTCACTTTTGCGGCGAGGTTACGTTCCAGGCGACCGCGTCGCCATAGCCGGCACCAACCGATCGGCCTGGGTGGAGGCGCTCCTGGGCGTGACCCAGGTTGGAATGGTGCTGGTCACGCTCAATGTCCGCTACAGGCGTGAAGAGCTCGCCTACATGCTCGGCCGGTCGGGCGCCGTTGCGGCCATAACACCCTCCGTCCACCAGGACTTCGATCTGGCGAGCCTGTATCGGGCTCTGACACACGAGCTTCCTGCCCTGCGCGAGGTCTTCTTCTTGGACGACGTTCCAGGAGCGCTTTCATTCGCGGACCTGGCGACAGGAGATGAAACCGACCTCACCGGCGTGACCGCAGCGGTAAAGGCCGAGGATCCAGCGCTCATACTGTTCACTTCGGGCACCACCGGGCTCCCCAAGGGCGCGACAATTACCCATCGCTCCATCATCGCCTCGGGGCGCGCGCAGGCCGAGCACTTTGGCATGTTGCCCGAGGACCGCATGTGCGGCCACATGCCCTTCAATCATGTAGGTGGCGTCACCTGCACATTGGTCGCCTCACTCACGGCCCGGTCATCCGTCGCCCTGCTGGAGAACTTCACACCCCGTGGCGCAATAGACCTGATCGCCGGGGGTGGGTTGACGGTCTTCTCGGGAGTGCCGACGATGTTCGTCCTCATGCTCGCGGACCCGAGCTTCGCCGCGTTGGACACCTCGGCCATCCGCCTCTTGGTGGCAGGTGGCGCGAACGTCGAGCCGTCGCTGCTCGCCAAGATTCGTGGCGCCTTTCCGGAGGCAAACATCTGCAACCTCTATGGACTCTCGGAGACCTCCGGAGCCTGCATCATCTCGCCCCTCGACGACAGCGACACCGAGGTCGCCTCGACACTGGGCACGGCGATCGGGAACTTCGAATTGCGAGCCGTCGGGCCGAATGGCGCGCCGGTGGAGGCAGATCAAGACGGTGAGCTCCAGGTAAAGGGAGACTGCGTGGTCGCGGGCTACTGGGAGGACCCCGCGGCAAGCTCGGCCGCGATCGACGCCGAGGGCTGGCTTTCCACGGGCGACATCGTCTCGATTGCCGCCGATGGTCATGTGACGTTGCGCGGAAGGCGCAAGGAAATGTTCATCCAGGGCGGATACAACGTCTACCCCGTCGAGGTGGAAAACGTCCTTACCTCACACCCCGGCGTGGCCATGGCTGCTGGTATC
>JAKAOC010000242.1 GCA_021823385.1 Actinomycetes bacterium | reverse complement strand
ATCTTCTCGGGCCGGGTTATTCCACCACGATGGAATCCAGTACCCTCCAGTTGGGCTTGCCGGCGTAAAGAAGAGCGCGGATGCGGTAGTTCTCGAAATTTGAAAATCCGAAGGCGATTAACCGGCCCTCGGGGTGATGTCAAGGAGAAGTCTCCGAGTGGGGTAGTTTTTCCAGCCGCCTGAGGTGCCTCTCGATACTGTCGATGACCCGTTGGTGGCGCTCCATCTCCGCGGCCCAGCCCCGCTCTCGAGCGTCATCTCGTAATTCGATGACGTCGCTGAGTTGGCGCCTGAGTGCGCCTCGAAATATCGGCCCGGAGGCGAAGTTTTCGCAGGTCTCACAGACGTTCGCGTACTGACACGGGCCTGCAGCCAAGTGCCGTGAGCAGTAGCCTGAGGCGAGGCGGGTCTTCAGCATCTCCGAATGAATCCATTCGACGCGCTCGGGAACCAAATTCCCACTCGGGCCTGCGAGCGGGACACGGTGGCGGGGAGCCATCTTGTGCATGGCCTCGTCGTAGGCCTCCTTGACGGTATCGGAAGCCAGATGCGCATAACGCAAGGTCATCTCCGGGCTGACGTGACCAAGTAGCGCCATCAGCACCTGTAGGCTCATCCCGCCGTTGATGAGCGCGGTCCCGTAGGTGTGCCTCAGTTGATGCGGTGTCACGTGTAACGGTTGGCCGGACTGGTCGAGAAGCCCGGCAATTTTTACCGCAGTGGCGAGGCCCTTCCGGATTCTCGCGGCGCCCATTTGGTGGCCGGAGATCATGAACAGGAAATCGGCCGGCTTATGGGTACGTGGATGGGGAATCGGGCGCTGACGTCCACGCAGCGCCACCCACTCGTCAAAGGCTCTGAGTGTGTTGTCATCAAGAGGCACCGTGCGCTCGGTGTTTAGTTTTCCGATTGGGACACGCAGCCAGCTTCCGTGCTGTTGGAAATCGATCAGGCAGTCAAGCTCCAGATCAAGGAGTTCGCCAAGCCTCATTCCCGTGCCGCGCAGGATTTGGATTGCACAGCGCGAAGCCGGATCCGGGATGCCCGCAACCCCTTCCATCAGAGCGGCGTCGACCAGAGGGGGCAAGGCCCGAGGGACCGGTGTGGGAATCTTGGGCAAGTCGCTACGGTGAACGAGTTGGCGAGGAGGAGCGTCCGGCCATTCCCAGAACACCAGATCACCGATAAAGCCACGAAGCGTCGCAACCGCAGCGTGCTGACGGGAGACCGTCACCGGCTCTCCCCGGCGCCGCCGCCCTCGTGAAAGCCGCCCATGGTTCCAATCCAGAAACTCCTCGACGGCGGCGCGGTCCAGTCGACTCAGCCGATCTATTTCGGGATGCTTGTCGGCCAGCCAGTCGAAAAACAGACAGAGGCTCTCGGCTTTGTCTCTAACCGAACTGGGGCGCAGTGTCGCCGAGACCGTAACGAGATAGTGCGCAACGACGTCTCGGATCAAGGGCTGAGAGATGGGCGCCGCTCTTTCCGCGGCAGTCCTTGGGCGCGAGTTCGCGTGGGGGTCGGCCGTATCGACCAGGCCGAGCTGGAAACAGACCTGCGCCAGTGCACGTTGGCGACTCTCAAGAACGCGGCGATGGTTGGCCCCGATGCTCGGCGCCTCCGCCAGCAGCTCGGAAAAGGAATCAAGCACCGCGCGATTGAGGTCGTGGAGCCCGACGCCCATAGTCATGCACACGAGCGCCAACTGGCTCCTACCCACCTGCAGTGCCCAGGCCGGCTTCCAGGACAGCTGCCGGGCTGTCTCCAGTGCGGTAGCCACCTGGTCAGGGTGCCGGTTGGCCCACGCCACGAAGTGGCTGCCGGTGCGGGTGGCCAAAAGGTCGAGGTCGGCTTTGATGTGACCTTCGATGATGCACCAGGTTACGAAAGGCCAGGCCCGGGTGCGGTCAAGATCGACTGAGCGTGCCGCGGTCGAACGTCTCATCCACTGGGCAAGATCGTCAAAGCGTTCGAGGAAACACCGGGCGGCGTCGCGGCGTATGCGCTTGGCTTGTGCGCTGCAGGAAAGCTCCTCCACGAAGAGCAGGTAGTCGCTCATGAGGTCCCCGGCATCCCTGTCTCGGACTGGAGAGGACCCGGTTGACGGGCTCACCGTTGGCTCCGGGCGCGTTCGTATTCGCGCGCCAGGGTCTCGGGTGCCAGGTGGATATAGGCGGCTGTGGTCTCGGGATTGGCGTGGCCCATGAGTTGCTGGAGGACAACGAGGTCGATGCCGCAGCTTGCCAACTCGGTGCCGTAGGTATGGCGAAGCCGGTGAGGACGCACCCGCAGGGCGCCGGAGGACAGACGGTGAGTCCGGAAAATACGCCTGAGGCCCGCTTCGGACATGGGCTCGCCTCTCGTAGGTCCCCGCAGCACCACAAAGCACTCAGGCGCAGAACACCCAGCTGGCCGCTCCGTGCGCAGGTAACTGGCGAGTTCGCGGAAAAAGGCCTTGTCGACGGGGACTACGCGCTCCCTTCTTCCCTTGCCCATCACCTTGATTCGCCGCATTCCCATGTCGATGTCGCGAAGCGCCAGAGAGCGCACCTCCGCCGAGCGTAAGCCTCCACTGAGCATGGCGAGGGTCATCGCTCTGTCCCGGTGAGTATTCAGATCAGCTAAGAACGCTTGCAGGTCATCGGGTTCGAGAGACTCGGGGAGTCTCCGCTCCTCCTTGACCAAATGTCCTCCACCGCGCGGCTTTCCGGAGGAGATATGGCCAAGCAGGCCCCGAGGTTTGGCCGCCAAACCACTTGCCCGGCGCGAGACAGGAACCGGGCTCCTTTGGCACAGCCCGGTAACGACGGCGTACTCAAACAAGCCGCGCACCGCTGCGATGCGCTGATTCAGCGTCGAAGGGCTCGCCCCTAAGCGAATCCCCATCGGCACCACAGAGGCAGTGATAGGGGTGCGCAGCCCAAGCCAGGCGAGGAAATCGAAGATGTCCGTGGGGGTTACGGATACGAGTTCGAGTTGGTGTTCGTCGGTGAAACGCAGGAAGCTGAGCAGGTGAAAGGCGTAGGTACGTACCGTCGCGGTGGAGAAGTTCCTCGCTGCCAGGTGAGCCAAGTAGCGGTTCGCCAACTCGACATCAGGCCCAATGCCCTCAATGAAATAGCCGGTAGCAATTCGGGCAACTTTCATCGGCACCTCCAGGGCTGCCTTGGCCCCCATAGGTCTATCGCACAACCGGCAACTTGCCATGTAGGGCCCACCCGCCCGAGGGCCGGTAAACCGATACCCTTTTTACCCTCTTGAGCAGGTTATTTAGGCCTTCGGTGGGGCCGTTGGTGAGATGGGTGTGGTGGTAAGCCATGATCTTTTCGAACCAGCGCTTCAGCGTACGCCCGATGAGGGGCCCGCGATTTCTGGTCCGGCCCTGATGTGAGTCTGGGCCTCGGGTTTGTCCGGCCAGGTTAGTCAACGGCTGCGCAATCGCCGGTACTTGCGTCTCCGTTATGGCCGTCGTCGTCGTCGTTGTATTTCCGGTAGTAGCTGATCGGCTGTGGACCCTGTGGGCGAGGCGAAGCGTCGTCCACAAGTCCAGCAGCCGCTATGCGGCCTTCAGTTGCGGCGCCAGCCATCCTCTCTGCCGGGCAGCTCCTCTGAGTGCCTGGCGCTGTTCGGCAAGGGGTAGGGCTTCGAACTCGGCCGGGGTCAGATAGCCAAGGGAGCTATGGCGGCGGTTGGTATGGTATTTCTCCCTGGCGTGATCGAGAATGGCCTGGGCTTCGGTGACGTCCAGGAAGAGCTCCCCGTTCAGGTACTCGTCCCGTATGCGGCCATTCAGGGATTCGACCACACCGTTCTGCCAGGGCGATCCGGGCTCTATGTGGAGCAATTCCACGTCCATCTCGCTGGCCCAGGCCGCCAGGGCGTCGGCGATGAATTCCGGTCCGTTATCCATCCTCAGCTGTCTTGGCACTCCGTGCTCGGCCACCAGGCCGTCCAGGGTGGAGATGACCCCGATGGCGTCGATGGACCTGGCGGCCTCGGAGGCCAGCCAGCGCCTGTCGTACTCATCCACCACGTTCAAAAGCTTGATCGCGCGCTTGTCCTCGCTCTGGTCGAACTGGAAGTCCATGGCCCAGGTGACATTGGCATAGAGCGGCCGCTGCCACCCCGACACCAGTGCTCTTGGTTTGCGGCGCTTCTTCTTATAGGGCACCTTCAGCCCCGCCTCTCTCCAGAGCTTCTGTACGTAGTTCCGACAGACCCGGTAGCCCGCTTTCACCATCTCGGCAAAGGCCCGCCTGTAGCCACAGCGGGGATTGGCAAGGGCGTAGGCCTTCAGCCAGGTGAGGTGCTCCTCCTTCTCCTCAGGAGGCGCTTTTGGGACGTAACGCTGGGTGGAGCGGTGCTGGCCGATGAGCTTGCAGGCCCTGGTCTCAGATACCCCGAACTGGCGCACCAGCATCTCGACAGTGCGTCGGCGCCGGCCCGGGGTCAGATTTTTCCCGACGCGATCTCTTTCAACATGGTGTTGTCCAGCGTGAGATCGGCCACGATGGTCTTGAGGCGCCTGTTCTCGGCCTCGAGCTCTTTCAGCCGCTTGGCGTCGGTTGCCTTCATCCCGCCATAGGTGTTCTTCCAGCGGTACCAGGTGGTCTCGGTGATTCCAAAAGAGCGTGCCACCTCGGCGACGGTAGCTCCTTTGTTGAGCATCTCGTCGCCCTCGGCGAGCTTTCTGATCACCTGCTCGGGGGTGTGGTGCTTGGACTTCATCGTCGGAAACCTCCATTTCCATTCTGGAGGCTCAGACCTACATTTCAGCCGGACCAGTTTTCGTGGGGCCTGTCA
>JAKAOC010000241.1 GCA_021823385.1 Actinomycetes bacterium | reverse complement strand
CAGGACGCACTGGCCCTCGTGCTCACAGGCACCGTTTTCGTGCGGTTGGCCGAAGTCCCCTGCAACGATGGGGCCGTCCACGGCGCTGACAATCTGTGCCAGCGTGATCTGGGACGGGTCGCGGGCCAGGACGTAGCCGCCTCCGACCCCGCGCTTGGACTTGACCAGGCCGGCGCCCTTCAGGGCGAGAAGGATCTGCTCTAGGTAGGGCTGCGGGAGTCCGGTCCGCTTGGCCACCTCCTGCACGGAGGTGGGCCCAGGCTCGTCCATGTGAAGGGCCAAGGAGAGCAGAGCTCTTGACGCATAGTCACCGCGAGTCGAGACCTTCACGGCTTCCATCGTAGCGCCCGCCGGGGAGAGGCGGCGAAGGCAGGAGGCGGCGGATCGGCTCTTTCCTTGGGCGGCGGTGTGGGGTGATAGTCTGCCAGGAGGCGGTGAGAGACTGAATGGTTTCAGAAGCAGGTTTTCGGATCCCCGACTATTCGGGGGCGTGCATTTCCAACGTGGTGCCATCGGTGGCGCTCTCGCTGGCCCGCAACCGCAATGGGGATGGATGGCCGTCCGAGTCGCGGGTGCGCGAGCTGATCCGCGATCTGAAGCTCACCTTCGACCCTTCCTCGGACTCCTGGGTGCCCAAGGTCATCACGGAGGCAAACCAGGTCGTATTGCTGGTGGTCGACGGGCTGGGCACCGAGCAGCTGGCCGCGTTCTCCAATGAGGCCCCACTCCTGGCATCCCTCCCGGGTACCACCATCTGCTCAGTGGCTCCCACCACCACCGCCACCGCCCTGACCTCGATAACCTCGGGCCTGTCCCCGCTGGATCATGGAATCGTCGGCTACCGCATGAGGCTCGGCCACGACCAGGTGTTCAACACCTTGCGCTGGGCCTACCCCGATTTCGCCCGCCGGCCCTCGTCTCCGGGATCGATCTGCTTGGCGAAGCCCTTCATGGGGCTGGACGTGCCGGCCGTTTCCAAGGCGCAGTACACGAATACCGGCTTCACTCGTGCCTACCTCGGCGACACCCGCCTGCATGAGTTCCGCACACTATCCACGATGGTCTCGAAGGTGGCTTCGCTACTCCAAGCCGGGCGGCCCTTCGTCTACACCTACTACGAGGGCTTGGACACCGTGGCCCACGAGTACGGCTTCGCGGACCCCTACTTACGCGAGCTGCGCTTCCTCGACTTCCTGCTCAACGAGCTCATTGCCGTTCTTCCGCGCGGCGCCGCACTGGTTGTCACCGCAGACCATGGCCAGGTCGTGGTGCCCGACCCGCCTTTATCCCTCGACCCTCGGTTGGAGGCTCTGACTGTCCTGAAAAGTGGTGAGGGCCGCTTCCGTTGGCTCCACCTGCGTCGCGGGGAGCTGCCAACGGCGGAGAAGATCGCCAAGGAGGTCTACTCTCAGACAGCCGTGGTCATGAGCCGCGAAGAGGTCCTCGACACGGGTCTCTTCGGTCCCGATCACAACGAGGGCCGGGCGCATCAGCGTCTAGGCGACTTGGCCCTGATCGCCACAGCGCCGGTTGCCTTCTTGGACCCGGCCGACATCGGCCCCTTCAATCTGGTTTCGCGCCATGGCGCGCTCACCTCCGCCGAGCTCGATGTCCCACTGGTAGGGCATTTGGCGGTATGACCTTGGCCTCACCGCCCCGGGGAAACGCCGGCCGGGGGCTAATGTAATTATCCATGTCGCAAAATGAGACTGAACCGAACGAGAAGGTCCTCCTAGTCCCTGACTCCGTGGGCGAAGCTGCCCCGGGTGAGGAGGAGGTCGAGACCGAGACCGTATCCGCACCGTCCAAGGTGCTGCGAATCGGAACAATGATCAAGACCTTGCTTGACGAGGTGCGCCAGACCACCCTGGACGAGTCGTCCAGGGCGCGGATGAAGGAGATCTACGAGACCTCGGTCGCCGAGCTGAAGAGTGGCCTGTCTCCCGACCTTTCCGCGGAACTCGATCGCCTCTCGCTGACGTTCTTGAAGAGCGAGCTACCAAGCGACGCGGAACTTCGCCTCGCCCAGGCGCAACTGGTCGGTTGGCTCGAGGGGCTCTTCCATGGCATCCAAGCGACGCTGTTTGCTCAACAGATGCAGGCCCGCTCGCAGCTGGACGAAATGAGGCGCCGGGGGCTTCCCGCCCCACAGGACGAGCCGCACGTGCCAGGCACCTACCTGTAGGCCCGTAGAAGGGTAATTCGATCACACCGCCGGCCCTATCTGCACCGGCGGCCGGGAAAACAAAGTGGAGTGGCGAAGTTGTACGAGAAGCTTGCGATCGCGGTCGGTGCCGACCACGCGGGGTATGAGCTCAAGGAGCACCTAAAGGGCTTTTTGGCCGAGCGCGGGGCGCGCATCATAGACTTCGGCACCGATTCGACCGAGCGGGTCGACTACCCCTGGTTCTGCGCCCGTGCCGCCAGGGCGGTTCGTGACGGCCAGGCCGACTTCGGCCTGGTGGTCGGGGGCAGCGGCCAGGGCGAGCAGATCTCGGCCAACAAGGTTCACGGAGTGCGAGCCGCGCTGTGCCCCGACGAGTACACCGCCAGGCTGGCCAGGGCGCACAACGACGCCAACGTCATAGCTCTCGGCGCCAGAGTGGTGCCCCCCGCATACGCCGAGGCGATACTCACCGTCTTTCTGGCCACCGCCTTCGAGGGGGAGCGCCATGTCGCTCGACTTCACCAGATCGCCGACATCGAGCGGGAAGAAGCCGAGCTGAGCCTGGGCGAGTGAACCAATGAGCGCAGACCGGCACCCGGGCCGAAGGGTGATCAGAAACCGGCCCTACCGCCTCGCCAGAGCCGTGTTGATACTTGTGGTGCTGGTCGCGGTAATTTCCCTGGTGGTGGCGGAAGGGTTCTCCGGCGGCCACGGGAACCCCGCTGCCGGTTCTTCCACCGGACCGTCGACCCAGCCTTCCACCACAACGACCGCCCCACCGCCCACATACGTCGTGCCGGGCAGCGCAAAGGGGGTCTCGCTCTACCAGGTGGACAGCTACAGCACCACCTACAGTGAGCCCGGCACCAGCCTGTGCGTGCCCTCCGGCAGCGGCCAGAGCTGCGGCCCACGAGTCATTCGCATCGGCGCCTTCTATCCCGCCCTCCCGTCGGGATCCAGTCCGGTGCCCTACCGCGGCTACTACCGGATGCCCCTGGTCTTGTTCGCGCCTGGATACGCAATGGATTACCAGAACTACATGCCCCTAATCGATGCCATGACCAGCGCCGGTTACGTGGTGGTGGGCGTGAACTTCCCGCGGACCAGCCCGCCTGCGGCTGGTGGGCTCTACGAGGCCGACATACTGCACCAGCCGGGTGACATCTCCGCCGCCATCAGCTGGGCCCTGGCAGCCAACAACACCTCCTCTTCGCCCCTGTACGAGTTGATCGATCCTTCGGAAATCGCGATCACCGGCCACAGCGACGGAGGCGACACGGTGCTTGCCACTGCCTACAACACCTGCTGCCGCGACTCGCGCCCCAAGGCCGTGGTGGTCTTTTCCGGGGCCGAGCTTCCCACCTACCCGGGGAGCTACTTCCCGGCCGGCGTATCGGTCCCCATGCTGGTTGTCCAAGGCAGCGCCGACACGGTGAACCCGCCGGCGGCATCGCAGCAGATCTACGCCCAAGCGCCGTCGCCCAAGTATCTGCTTTGGCTACAGGGCGCCGACCATTGGGTCGCCTACACCCAGACGAGCAACTACGAGGCGGTGGTGGCAACAGTGACGGTGGACTTCTTGAACGGCTATCTGAAGGGGGACGCCCAGGCGCTTTCCTCGATGGCCCCGGCGGGCAATATCACCGGCCTTTCGACCTTGCAGTCCGGCTAGCGGGCGCCGGATTTGAGAAGTGCTCCGCAGTGTGCTGATCTAGCATGCAGCGGGCGGGCGCCCGGCCGGAGCCGGGAGCCCCTAGGGAGGTCAGATGGCAAGCGCATCCAACTGGGCGATCGAGGAGTACCGGACCTCGGGCGACGCTCCTCGAGTGGCGGTCAAGGACCTGATCGACATGGAGGGCACCAAGACCTCCGCAGGCAGCCGCCTTGTGCTTTCCACGGCCGAGCCGGCCAAGGAGGACGCCCGTTGTCTGATGCGGATCCGTGAGCGCGGAGCCAGGATAGTGGGCAAGGCGAACTTGCACGAGCTGGCATTCGGCTCCACAGGGATCAACCATTGGTGGGGCACGCCCGTCAACCCGGTCGACCCCGCGCTGGTCCCGGGAGGCTCCTCTTCCGGATCTGCGGTGGCAGTGGCCATCGGTGCCGCGGACTTCGCGCTGGGCACCGATACCGGCGGCTCGGTGCGGATACCTGCGGCCGCTTGCGGGTTGCTCGGACTCAAGACGACCTGGGGGAGGATCTCCAACGTCGGGGTATACCCGCTGGCCCCCTCGCTTGATACCGTCGGCCCGCTGGCCGGCTCCGCCACCGCCCTTGAGGAGGCGGTCGAGCTTCTGGACGCAGGGTATTCGCCTGTGCGCCTCGAGGCCCCATTGCGCGTGGCCCTCCTGGTCAACGCTCAGGCCGAGACATTCAACGAGGTGATTCGGCTCGCGCTTTCCCACATGGGGGCGGTGGTAACCGAGTTCAGTGACATCGACTTGGCAAAGATCCACCGGAGCGCGAATCAGGTGATTACTGCGGAGGCCTACCGCAGCGACTCCCACCTCCTGCGCGAGGCGCACCGGATTGACCCCATCGTCGTGCAGCGGCTGCTGGCCGGCGCCCAGGTGGCCGACCACTCCTACCGGCAGGCGCTCGAGGACCGCCATGCCTTCCAGAACGTCTTGGAGGAGCGCTTCG
>JAKAOC010000240.1 GCA_021823385.1 Actinomycetes bacterium | reverse complement strand
GCTCTCCGTCGTGGCGACAGGCGGAAGCGATTTCCACGGCATCTACAAGCCGGACCTTCAGGTTGGCATCGGCCAAGGGGACCTCAGAGTGCCGGACGAGGCGCTTGCGGAACTGAAGGAGCGGGCAAAGCTGCTCCCGGCACGGGGCCTGGCGGGCGAATAGCTGGGCCGCAAGGCCAGCAAACCACCGGTGTCAGCGTGCGCCATGGCTGTACGTGGCAAGGGCCATGTGACGGCCGCGCGATGACGCAACGGCCGCTCGGTTCGACACTTCCGAAGTAAGCCTGGGAACGAAGTCCACAAAAGGCGGGACGTTTTCCTCTTTGTCGTCCCGTGAATCAACGCTTACCCTGTTACCGGGCTACAGCCGGGAAAGTGGGGCACTATGCGAACACAGCGACGGGCACTTGCGCTAGGCGCCGCGACAGCGGTTCTGCTCGCAGGTGGCGCTCTGTTAGCCGAGCATTGGGGCCGGCAACCGGCCGGCCAGGTGCACACGTCGTTCTCGGAGCAGGGGAGCACTTACTCCAACGGCTATATGATGGGCGGCTCTAATGCGCCCGGCTGGGAGCAGGGGGCTCCGTTCCAGGGAAGCATGATGGGCGGCTCGAATGCGCCGGGACAGATAATGGGCCGCCTTTACGCCAATGCGCCCGGCCCGAGAATCACCACCTCGGCCGCTCAGGCTCTTGCCCAGGCCGTTCCCGCGGGAGCGAAAATCAGCCGGAGTCATGGAACCGTGACGTTCTCGTCCTCGGAAGTGCATTTGACCATCGTGGCCGCCATGAAAGCCGGCACCGACAGCTTCGAGCTCGCAGGCATGACCAATCCTTCGATCGTTGTACCTCGCAATAGCAAGGTGGAAGTCACTTTTGTGAACGCTGACCAGGACATGGCGCACGGTTTAGCCGTAGTGCCTCAAGGGGCGGGCAACACCGAGATGCCGATGATGGCAGCCGGCCCTGTGTTCGGCGGAGCATCGGTATGGTTCCTGGGCGATGCCACCGCGTCGGGCGCGCCCGAGCGGACTCTCGTCTTCAGCGCCGACCGCGCGGGCACCTACCAGTACATATGCCCGGTCCCAGGCCATGCCCTGGCCGGAATGCAAGGTGAGCTAATCGTCTCCTGAGCACCCACACGGTACGCGCCGTGATGCCGCCAGGCGCGAATTACAGAGCGAGGCTCGCGCCGCCTCCAAAGGAGGCGACCTTGGAGTCCGCTACGTGCCCGATCACCGTGGCCGGCAGCCCTGCGGCGGCAAAGTAGGTCACAACCTGGTCAGGCGCCGAAGTAGCCAGCACAACGCGGGAAGGCGACTCCGAAAACAGCTCGACGACCGGGTCATCGCCAGTGCCCTCCAGCTCGAAACCGAGCCCCGAAGCGCGCGCCATCTCGTAGAGGCAAAGTCCAAGCCCCCCATCGGATATATCCGATATGGCGGAGACGGAGAAGTCGTCGGCGCTGCGAACAAGCTCCACGACCGCATCGATCAGCTGCTGGTGCCTCGGATAGTCCAAATGGGGCAGCGTCCCGCCCCTGAGTCCCAGGTTGACCCAGGCAAGGCGCGAACCCGCGAGGTTGGCCTCGGTCTCGCCCACCAGCACCAGCGAATCACCGCTCCGATAGCGCTTCGCAGGTGGCGCGGCCTTCACCTCGTCGACCAGCCCCAGCGTGGTCAGGACCGGCGTCGGCTCGATATTGCGCCCCCGGGCCTCGTTGTAAAGGCTCACGTTGCCTCCAACCACGGGTACGCCCAGCTCGTTCGAGGCCTTGGCAATCCCGTCGATCGACTCGGATAGCTCCCACATCACCTCGGGATGCTCCGGGTTGCCAAAGTTCAGGCAGTCGACCATGCAGGTCGGGACGGCACCCACCAGGGCGACGTTTAGGGCGGATTCGGCCACCACGAGTTCAGAACCGCGGCGGGGATCGAGCGCGCACCAGCGGGAGTTGCCGTCGGCGGAAAGTCCTATCCCTTTCCGCGAGTAGCCGATCTCAGGCGAGGAGAGGCGCAAAAGCGTGGCATTGGCGCCGGGGCCCACCACGGTGTTCAGGAAGAGTTGGTGGTCGTACTGGCTGTAGATCTCCTTGGGATCGAAGACCATCTTTGAAAGCTCTGCCGCCACGTCCACTTGCCTGCAAGCGTCGGTCGGATCCTGGGCTGCACGCTCCTCAAAGCCTTCAGGCCGGGCACGCGGGCGATCGTAGAGGGGTGCGCCGTCGGCGAGAGACTTGGCAGGCACCTCCGCGACGAGCCGGCCGTCGTCGAAGATGCGCAGCATCCCGACACCCTCCCGTCCGCCAAAGGTCTCGGGCGCGGTTACGATCCCGACCACGGCCGCAGGAATCTCCCACTTCTCCGCGATGGCAAGCACTGCGGGGACGCTCTGCGGAGTCACGATAGCGAGCATCCGCTCCTGAGACTCCGAGGTCATCACCTCGAAGGGCTCCATATTGGCCTCGCGCCGCGGAACGTGCTCCACATGGACGTCCATCCCAAGACCGGCGTTCGCAGCCGTCTCCGAGGTCGCACAGCTTAAACCGGCGCCACCCAGGTCCTGAATTCCCACCACCAGCTTGGCGTCCAGGAGCTCCAGGCAAGCCTCGATGAGGCGCTTCTCCTCGTACGGGTCGCCCACTTGGACGCTCGGCCTCTTGCTGGAGTCAACCTCGGCCCCAAAGCCGGCTGAGGCAAGTACGGAGACTCCCCCGATACCGTCTCTCCCGGTTGGTGAACCCAGCAGGATCACCTGGTTCCCTATGCCCTCAGCTCGGGCAAGTACGAGCTTGTCGACAGGCAGCACACCAACCGCGGCCACGTTTACGAGCGGATTCGAGTCATACGTGGGATCGAAGACGATCTCCCCACCGACAGTCGGAACCCCGACCGCGTTCCCATATCCCGAAATGCCGGCGACCACCCCGTTGTAGATGTAGCGGTTCCTCGGGTCGGACGCGTCGCCCATTCGCAGGCTGTCCAGAAGAGCGATCGGCCTCGCGCCCATGGTGAATATGTCCCGCAAAATACCACCTACTCCGGTGGCGGCACCTTGATAAGGCTCGATCGCGGACGGATGATTGTGGGATTCCATACGAATCGCAACGGCGATGCCATCCCCCGCATCGATGACCCCCGCGTTCTCACCGGGTCCGACCAGCACCTTCTCCCCTTTGGAGGGGAGCCGCCTCAAGTGAAGACGAGAGGACTTATAGGAACAGTGTTCGGACCACATCACCGAATACATAGCGAGCTCGACATAGTTTGGTCCACGACCGAGGATCTCCTCGATCATGGTGAGTTCCTCGTCCGTAAGGCCGAGGGCGCGGTGTATTGGCTGCTCCATATAAATACAGCCTAAAGTCCGCTGCGCCCCTCGGGGCGGGGCGCGGGGGCGCGCAACCAGCGGTCCGGATGGCTTCCGAAAAGGAGCGGACAACGCGCAGTGCGCGAAACCGCCACGACTCTCGGTGGCAAAACTTCTGCCATTAGTCTGAGGTTCACCTGAGAAATCCCGGCCAGGTTGCCCCTGCGATAAGTGATATCCCCCGGTGCGCCTCACTCCCACGAGCAACGCATTTCACCCAGGGCAATCCAGGTGCCGCGTAGACCGGCGCGGCGTGAATTCGTCCTGGTCCCTCCGACGGAGGCAATGACCCTGTCTTCACAAATTCCCGCTTAAGTATGTAGATGCTCTAGGTCACGACCCCGCGCATGGCATGTGTCCAAGCCCATAAAAACGATAACAGCAGCTGTAGTTGCACAGGATGAAACAGGGGCGGCGCTTCACATACGCACGCTGCCAGCCGTTGAACCTGCGCATTTACCATCCGCGCACCGCGCCACCTGGGGATTACTAACGACACGTATGACATTTTTACAAAAGTACGATATCTGTCGACACTTCATTTGTAGTGACAAGTCAGGGTGTTATGGCGCAACCACAGTGGTGTACCGTTCGAAGAGGTTGACGCTTGTACCTGCTAGTTCTCTACGCACGATTGATAGATAAGCAGATTCTCTGCCCTCAAGGTGAAATTATTCGAAAGTAAGTTGAATGGCGAAGAAAATGTTGCGACGACAGAAATCGGGGATAGAATGACCCGGCGTTATATGCACAGTCCGACTATTAAGGTAGTATTACGGCATGGCGGAAACTCAGAATCAGAAGGCTGACCCTGCCAAGGAAGCTTCGGCACGCGGTCAGGCAAAGATAATTCGTGAATACCTCGAGGCGCTCGAGCGCAATCGTCCCCGCAGGGGGCGGCGGCGCACTCGCGAGACAGTCGAGAAGCAGCTTGCGCAGGTCGAGGCGCTGTTGGGGGATGCGGATCCATTGGATCGACTGCACCTGATCCAGCGCAAACTCGATCTGGAAAAGGAACTTGAGAACCTCAAGAACAAGGTCGACATCGGTGATCTAGAGTCACGCTTTGTGTCCGTGGCACGCGAGTACGCGGACCGTAAGGGAATCACCTACGATGCCTGGCATGCTCTGGGGATATCCAACGAGGTCCTTGACCGTGCAGGCGTCCCTGTTCCCAAGGTCGCGGTTCGCCGTAGGCGCACCAGCCAAAGCGCCTGAACCAAGACATTAGGCTTCGCAGCCACGATTGATGGCCACACCATCTGGGTGGGCCACCAATCGTGGCTGCGTGCCATTAAGGGACTGTGGCGGCCCGAAAAAGGTCAGCCGTTGAGAATTTCCCGGATGAAGGAACCGAGCACCTTTCGGCCATCAGTGCCACCAACGATCTCCTCGACGGCGCGCTCGGGATGAGGCATCATGCCGACGACGTTGCCTCGGATATTGGA
>JAKAOC010000239.1 GCA_021823385.1 Actinomycetes bacterium | reverse complement strand
GCCCGTGTCGGGCTGTACGAGGCTGCTCAAGCGCTCGATCAGAAGCGGGAGCTGCGCCCTGACCGTTGGCTCTCCCCCGGTCAGGCGTATTCCGGTGAACCCGTAGTCTTCTACGCAAATGCGGGCGATGCGGTAGATCTCCTCGAAGGAGAGAATGTCCTCGCGCGGCACCCACAGCATTCCCTCTGCCGGCATGCAGTAGAGGCAGCGGAAGTTGCAGCGGTCGGTGATGGAGATGCGGAGATCTCCTACTCGCCTGCCAAACGAGTCAACTAGCGGATGCCTTTCCATAAGTGTGAAAAGCATAGCGCCTGGCCGCACCTATGGAATGGCGGAGGCAGGTGCGTTAGCGGGCAGGCGCCGCGGGGCCGAGGGGCAGGACTTCGACTACGTCGCCTTCGGCGTATCCGTCACCGTCCGGGCAAATCACCAGCGCGTTCGATCGGGCCATTTCGTGGAGCATGTGCGAGCCTTGGCCCTCTAGGGAGCGCACGGCGAGCGATCCGTTTGCCTCCGCCGAAAGAAGGGCCCGCGCGTAATGCACTCGTCCGTCGGCATGGCGCCGATATGAATTGGCGGCCCTCACCGAGAGGATGGGATCGAAGATGTCGGCGTGGCCGTGCATCTTCCGGATCGCGGGTCGCACGAACAGCTCGAAGCTCACCAGAGCGGACACCGGATTTCCGGGAAGTCCGAAGAGGGGCACGCCGTTGACGAGCCCGAAGGCGAAGGGCTTGGCGGGCCTGATCGCAACCTGCATCCAGCGCATCTCGCCGCCGGAGATCTCACGCAGCACTTTCTTGGTGTAGTCAAAATCACCGACGCTGACTCCCCCCGAGGTCACGATGGCATCGAGTTGGGACGACGCGCCAAGGAATGCCGAGCGAAGGGCTTCCTCGTCGTCCGGCACGACTCCGAGGTCCAGGACCTCGACGCGCTCGGACGAGAGTATGGCGCGAAGCGAATGCCTGTTTGAGTCCCGGATCTCGCCCGGCCTTAGCGGGCGGGCCTCGTCTACGAGTTCGCTCCCGGTTGAAATCACGCCTACTCGTGCACGCCGGTGGACGGGCACGCGGACATATCCGGCGGATGCGAGCACACCGAGATGCACGGCGCCCAGCACCGTACGTTCTGGAAAGAGGAGCGATCCGGCCGCGATATCAGAGCCGGCCACTCTGATGTTCTCGCCGCTGCGGACCGGGCGCAGGACTTCGACGCCGCCGCCGGCCTCTTCGGTGTCCTCCACCATCACGACCGCATCCGCGCCCGCGGGAATCACGGCGCCCGTCATGATGCGCAGGGCTGATCCAAGGGGCAGCTCTCTCGGCGGGTCCCCGGCTGCCACCGTGCCGGCAACCGGAACCAGGACGGGCGCATCGGCACTTGCGTTGGCTACCTGGGCAAAACGAAGCGCAAAACCGTCTACGGCGGTGTTGTCGAAAGGCGGAATGCTTTCCTCAGAGAAAACCGGCTGGGAGGTGGCCAGGCCGACGCAGTCATCCAAGGGAAGTGCCATGGACCGCAGGGGGGCGATTCTCTCGAAGACGTGTGCCTGAGCTTCTTTAAGTGGGATCATTACCTTGGCTTTCAACCAATACCTAAGCGGCTAATCGGTGAGGCCGTTGCGTTTGCACATGGCGCGCAATTCGCTGTCCCGCGCCACAACTTCGGCCAGGAATTCCCTCAATGGAGTCCCTAGATCGCTCCTTCCCAGAGCGATCTCGACCGTTGCGCGCAGGTAGTCGACCTTGTTACCGATGTCATATCGCCGGTCGGCCGCAATGAGCCCGTATGCGGCCTGCCACGACAAGAGCAGCTGGATGGCGTCGGTCAGCTGTATTTCGCCGCTCACCCCCGGAGATGTCTTGTCGAGCGCATCGAAAATCTCGGGCGTGAAAAGATAGCGGCCGGTCACCGCCAAGTTGGATGGTGCCTCGTGCGGCTGCGGCTTCTCCACTATTTCGGAGATCCTGACCAGGTTTTCCGTGACCGGCTCGGGCTTGACGCAGCCATACAACTGTATCTGGGACTCGTCCACCTCCTGGAGAGCGATGACGGTGCGGCCGTGCCGGTAGAACTGCTCAAGCATCTGAGGGAGCAATGTCGAAGTGCCGTCACTGATGTCGTCGGCGAGCAGGACCGCAAATGGATCGTTCCCTACGTGGGCGCGAGCAGCGGCTACTGCATGCCCAAGCCCTCTGGGGTCGCCTTGGCGGACGTAGTGGATTTGGGCCATGCTGCCTACCGCTTTGACGAGGGCGAGCTCTTCGTCCTTCTTCGCCTGTTCGAGGTAGTACTCCAGCTCGAATGATCGGTCGAAGTGGTCCTCGATGGATCTCTTTGACCGGCCGGTTACCACGAGGATGTCGTCCAGGCCGGAGGCGAGGGCCTCCTCCACCACGTACTGGATCGCCGGCTTGTCTACGACCGGGAGCATCTCTTTGGGCTGGGCCTTGGTGGCGGGGAGAAAGCGCGTCCCGAGGCCGGCGGCAGGAATGACGGCCTTGCGAATCTTCTTCATGGAAACCCCCTACGCAGCTGGGCCGAGCAGTCGGCGCCGAGGCGCCCCGGGCCTTTGGCGACGCCTAAGGCCACGATAGCAAGCGCCACATGACCGCAGGTCTTTGCCCGGCTCCGCCGACGGTGCCACATGCCGCAGGGAGTCCGCCTAGAATTAGCACTCAGAAGTCGAGAGTGCCAAGAATTCGGGAGCAGCGGATGCCCAAGTACGAGTACGTGTGCAAGGCTTGCCAGCACAACTTCGAGATCGTCCAGTCGTTTACGGACGACCCGCTCGCGGTGTGCGACCAGTGTGGTGGACAGCTGCGGAAGGTGTTCGGAAACATCGGGATCACCTTCAAGGGGAGCGGCTTTTATCGCAACGACGCCCGGTCTTCTTCCTCAACAACGCGTCCGGCGACAAGCGCCGACTCCAAGCCGGCGGCTACGCCTGCTGAGTCGGCCGGCTCTGGTTCTCCGGCAGCCGGCTCCGGGTCCCCAGCGGCCGCCTCCGCCTGAGCCGGTTATCCGCCCAGGATTACGCGGGGTCCTCTGCCCCAGCTGACGTAGTGCCAGCTCCAATTGAGAAGCACCGAGAGTCGGTTTCGCACGCCTAGCAGAGTCATCACGTGCAACGCCAACCACGCGAACCAAGCGGATGATCCGGTCAGCTTGATTCCTGCGCCCAACTCCGCAACAGCCGCGCGCCTGCCGATGGTGGCCATGGTCCCCTTGTCCTTGTAGCGGAAGGGAGCGGTTTCCTCGTCGGCCTCTATCGCCTTGATCATCTTCGCGGCGTGCTGGCCGGTCTGGATGGCAGGCTGTGCGAGCTGTGGAATCGGCTTATCCCCCGCACCCATGGTCCCGGCCACGTCGCCTGCGGCAAAGATGTTTGCGAAGCCCTTCACGCGCAGGTCAGGCTCCACCTCGATCCGTCCGCTTCGCAGGTGTGGCAGGCCCAGTGAACGGACCTCCTCCGAGACGCCGACGCCTGCTCCCCACACGATGAGGTTCGACTCGATAAATTCGCCGTTACCGAGCTCCACTCCTGTCTCCGTGACGCTCTTGACCGCGGTGTCAAGCCGCACCTCAACTCCGCGGGACTTGAGTTCTCGCAGAGCGTACCGGGACAGAGATGGCGAGAAGGCGCCCAGCAGGCGGTCCTGAGCCTCTATCAGAACCACGCGTGCCGCGTCGGGATCAATGGTGGGATAGTCGGTGGTGAGCGCGCGCGACTTCAGCTCGGCGAGTGCGCCCGCCATCTCCACGCCGGTCGCACCGCCCCCTACGACGACGGTGGTCAGGTTGTAGTCCTTCAAGCCATGGGCGGCGACCCACTCGAACATCTCGAAGACCCGGTTGCGCACTTCGATTGCTTCGTCCAGTGTGTAAATTGCCCGGCAGTACTCCGCCGCACCAGGGACGCCAAAATAGTTGGTGGTCGCGCCAACTGCGAGGATCAGGTAATCGTAGGGCAGCGAAACTCCGTCTGCCAGGAATACTCGCTGGGTGTCGGTATCGATCTTCTCCAGGATTCCTTGGCGGAATTTGACGTTCTGCCGCCGGCGCAGCAGCGTGCGAACCGGAAAGGCGACGTCTCCCGGGTTCAGGCCCGCTGTTGCGACCTGATAAAGGAGAGGCTGGAAGGTGGCGAAGTTGTGGCGGTCAATCACGGTGACCGAGTACCCGTGGCCCTGGAGAGCCTCCATTGCCGAGAGCCCGGCAAATCCTGCTCCGACTATCACTACACGCTTCATGGTTCCTCGCTAAATGCAGTGGCGGGGGTGGACCGGTATCCCGCGCTTCCCGGGTTGCGGGTTTGAAGGTGGGTGCGCGAGCTGGTTAAAGCGTAGCTGACCAGGATGGGCTCGTAGCCGTTTCAGCCCCAAGGATGGCTGGCTGGCGGGACGATGCGTGGCCGCCAGCGTCGAGGAGGATCAGAGTGGGTACTTCGCACCTCGCCCGATGCCAATGCTCGCAGAAGTGCGCCTGGGCCGTCGATTTTCATCTCGGGCGCGGCAACATAGGTGGAGCCGATCGCGCTCTCCACGTGGGCGTCGCTTCCTGCCCCTTCCGCGACGCCGTGGGCAGCCGTTATTGCCCGCGCTCCTGGGATGGCGCCGTCCGGGGCGACCTTTGAGTTTGCGACTTCGATTATGTCGACAAGTTCGCGCGAGCACAGCTCCTTCAGGCAAGCCAAGGAGATGGACACTCGTACAGCGTCTCCGGGATGCGGCACGTATACCAGCCCTCCTTGAGCTCGTATGACGCCGGCCGCTTTCTCTGCGGTAAGGCCCGGTGGAATTCGCTCAGCAAGGAA
>JAKAOC010000238.1:323-4821 GCA_021823385.1 Actinomycetes bacterium | reverse complement strand
TGACCCCCCCGGCCGGCTCGTCGAGTAACAGAACGTCGGGGTCGGCCATCAGCAGGTAAGCCAGCTCGAGCAGCTTGCGCTGCCCGTAGGAGAGCGAGCCGGCCTCCAGTTCGGCCAGGCGGGCGATACCCACGAAATCGAGCAGTTCCATCGCCTTGGCGCGCTCGCCACCCTGCCCGGGGCTGCGCAGTGCCGAGCGCAGCCACTTGTGCTGGTGTTGCGCGGCAATCAGCATGTTATCGAGCACCGAGAGACGGGTGAAAACCCGTGTCAGTTGGAAGGTGCGGCCGACGCCCAGCCGGAAAATCTTGCCCGGCCCCAGGCCGGTTATCGAAATGCCGTCCAGACGCACATCTCCCGAGTCGGGGGCTTCGTAGCCGGTCAGAACGTTGAAAAGGGTCGTCTTCCCCGAGCCGTTCGGTCCGATCAACCCGTGGATCGTTCCCTTCTCGACTGTGAAAGAGCAGCCGTTCAGGGCGCGGATGCCGCCGAATGACTTCTCGATCCCTGCTACCTCGAGCAAGACCGTCACTTTCCACCCTCCCGCACCGCAGCCGCTAGCGAGCCTGTGCCCTGACTCCCGTGTGGCCCAGGCGCCGGTTGACCGCCAGCTGAGGCGAGGCTCGTCGGCCTGGCGGAGCGGCGCCGCCGCAGTGCGTCTCCGAGTGTCGGCACCACGCCTCGTGGCATCCAGAACATCACCGCCAGGAAGACGACCCCGTAGACGATCAAATAGATGTCCACGTTGGAGAGATAGAGGTTCAAGTACTGCTGAACAGACTCAAGCACCACGCCGCCGAGAAGCGGTCCCGCAATGGTGCCTATCCCGCCAACCAGGGTCATCAACGCCCAGGAGAGGTCGAAAAGGGGGTTGAAGACCGTGTTCGGATAAATCTGGCCGATCAGGAACGCGAAGAGCGCCCCGGCCATCCCCACCGGAAAGGATGAGATCACGAATGCCGAGAGCTTCACTCGCCAGACCGGCACTCCCAGGCCCTTGGCGCGCTCCTCGTCGTCACGGATTGAGAGCAGCTGCAGCCCGAAGGCTGAGCGCCGTATCAGCCAGTAAAGGGCAACCGTGAAACCAAGAAGGATCGCCGCCGCGTAGTAGAAGGGGTTGTTGAAGGTGGCCGCGTTCCAGTTGTAAGGGGTGGGCACCTGCAGGCCCGCAGCTCCGGCGGTAATCGAGAGATTGTATCCGAGCAGCTGGAAGATGAAGAAGACGCCGATGGTGATCACCACGAACGTGTGCCGTTTGGTACGGAGCGCTACGGCGCCGACCAGCACGGCGGCCACCATCGCTGCCAACCCGGCCACCGGCATCAGTAGGAAAAGCCCCGATCCAGCAGGCAGCTTGTAGTCGTCGGCGATGATGGCAAAGGTGTAGGCGCCCACCCCGAAGAAGGCGGCGTGGCCGAGCGAGAAATAGCCTGACCAGCCGGCGAAGCCGTTCCATGCCTCCGAGGTGGCCATGAACATGAGTGCGAAGATTGCGATCTCGGTGACCGCCGGGTTGGTGAACACCAACGGGAAGACGGCGATCACCGCGATGGCGGCCACGACGACCGCCACCTTGGCTTTGGAGATCGGCTTTGCCCTGGCACTTACGATTGCCACTACTGAGCCCTCACTGCTTTCTGACCGAAAAGTCCCGTGGGGCGTATTGCCAACACCACCACCAGAACCGCGTAGAAGACGAGCGTCGCCCACGTGGGAGACCAGAAGGTCGACACCAGGGCCTCGACTACCAGCATCAGGACCGACGCGCCCATCGCCCCGCCGATGCTGCCCATGCCACCAAGGATGATGATGGTCAGCAGCCGGGAGATGAGATCCGCACTGGAGTTGGCGTTGAACGAGGTTGTCGCCCCGAAAACCATTCCACCCGCGGCCGTCACCGCGACGCCGATCCCGAAGGTGATTGCCGAGACCCGGTTGACGTCGATTCCAATCAGCCGAGCCGCCGTCCGGTTCTGCTGCGCAGCCCGCAGGCTGCGCCCGAACTCCGTCCTGTAAAGGATGAAGTAGAGCGCCCCCAGGAGAACGACTGCGAGCAGGAATCCGAAGACGTATATGTATGGGAGGTAGAACCCCAGCACATGCATCGACTTGTAGACGTACCAGGCACTGAGCTGCTGGTAGCTGGGCCCGAAGATCAAGTCCAGCGTTCCCTCGAGGATGATGGCCACGGCGTAGGTGACAAGTATCGACATCGATACCTTCTCGCGTTCGCCGAGGCGGCTCATCAGTCCCCACTGGATGCCCACGCCCAGGACGAACATCACCGGGATGGTAATGATCAGGCCCGCAAAGAGGTCGATCCCGAGATGGACCGAGAGGACGTAGCTCAGGTAGGCGCCCAGGATGACCAGGATTCCCTGCGCGATGTTGATGACTTCCATCACGCCGAAGATCAGGGTCAGCCCGGCCGCCATCAGCGCATATACGCTGCCCGAAAGCACGCCGTCAATGACGGCACGGATGAGATTGGCCAGCATTCAGATCACGCGCCCCAATTCGGCTTGGGGTACTGCAGGCCCGAGGACGCCGGGTCGCTCAGTGGGAGGACCTGCTGGAAGTTGCCGTTCACCCACTGGAAGCCGAAGATCAGCGCCGCTGTGTTCTCGCCCAGGGAGTTGAACTTGACCGGGCCCTGGACCGAGGTCAGCGCTGCGCCGCTGTGCAGGTAGCTGATTATGGCCTGGTTGTTGACTTTGCCCACGTGCTCGATGGCCTGCTGGGTTACCTGGCCCACCGAGTACGCCTCGGCGACATCAGCGCTAACCGCAGAGGCGTTGCCTCCGTACTTGGCGATGTAGGCCTTCACCAGAGCCGCCGAGCCCGGCGTCTTGGCTCCGGGATACCAGGTGTTCGGCACCATGGTTCCGTTGGCGTTCGACTGCCCTACCGCCTGGATGAACTGGCTTCCCTGGTCGGGGCCGCCGGTGGCAATGAAGGCCTTCGGGTTGTAATGCTGCTGGGCGAAATCCTGTATAAAGGCTGACGCAGTCGGCACATCCACTGAACCCAGCATGACCACGTCGGCGTTGGTCGCAGCGACCGCGCTGGCAATCGGCGTGAAGTCGGTGACTTCGGAGCCGAAGACGTTGAAGTAGACGGTCTTGATCCCTGCCGCCTCCATGATCTTTTTGGCCAGCAGTATCTGCGGCTCGGTGAAGGGATCATTCGAGGTCGGGTAGGCGGCCGTCTTGGGTCGCTGGCTGGGCGGCAGCGAGGCAAGCCACTTCGCAAAGGGCACCATGGCGTTGGCCACCGGAGCGGAGACGTCGAAGACGTTGTGTAGGCCCTGCGCAAAGACGGTGGGGCCACCACCCGCGCCCTCGATCATGGCGTAGCCGTAGCGCGCCGCCACCTTGGCCGCCGGGATGGTCAGCAGCGTGCTGAACGGGCCGAACGTCAGATCGACGTGATCCACCGTTATCAGCTGCTGGTAATCGGTTTGGGCCTGGGCCGGATCGGAGTTGTCAGAGATTATCTTCAGGCTGACCTTGCGCCCCAGGATGCCCCCGTGGGCGTTGACGTTGTCGGCCCAGAGCTGGTAGCCCTGCTTGAATGCGAGGCCGTCCGCGGAAAAATCCCCGCCGAGAGGAAGAGAGATCCCGATGACGATCGGCTTGGAGGAGCTGGATCCGCTGCCGGTGCTGGCGGAGGAGCTGCTTCCGCAGGCGGCGAGCAGCGCTCCCGTGGACGCGGCGACACCAAGGGTCGTGAATAGCCGGCTCCGGCCCACTTTCGCCCTCAGCCTCCTGGTTCTTCTATTTTCTTCCAATGGATTCCCCCTTTGGTTCCCATCGCGTGCCGCCCCCTAGCGACCGCACTTTTAGAGATCTGGATTTCGTTCAGAGGAGCCCGGCGTTTCGCCGGTCCCGGGCCCTGCAACCAACTAGCTGTTCCCCCGAAGGATCGCCCCCTCCCACTGAATTCGCGGGCAAAGCCGCCCCATGATCGCCTCACTCCAGTCCGTCGGAGACCGTGATGCCTTCAGGAACGAGTTCCATCCCGGCACCCTTGGCAGCCATCATCAAAAGCGTTGCGAAGTCATCGTCGCCGAATCCCTCACCGACCAGCTCCTGGACGATCTGGTGCACCAGCGCCGCCACCGGCATGGGGACCTCCAGCTTGCGGGCCTCCGCCAGCCCAAGATCGAAGTCCTTGCGCAGCAGTTTCGAGGTGAAGGTGGCATGGAAGTCGAGGTTCACGAAGGCCGGAGCCTTGTACCCGGTGAACATGGAACCCATGACGCTCTTGTTCAGGTAGGAGAGAAAGGCGGAGCGCGGAACCCCGCCCTTCTCCGCCAGAAGGGTGATCTCCGCCATTGACTGCGTAACAACACCCAGGAAAAGGTTGTGGCACAGTTTGACCAGCCTGGCCAGCTCACCATCCCCGACGTAAGTGGCGCCGGCCCCGATCTGGTCCAGCAGCGGAGCCACGAAGCGGTAGGCGTCCTCGGGACCTGATACCGCCATGGTCAGCTTCC
>JAKAOC010000238.1:0-313 GCA_021823385.1 Actinomycetes bacterium | reverse complement strand
CGACTTTGGGATTCCCGGACACCGGAGCTGCCAGGAGCGAGGTGCCCCGAGCTTCCGCTACCGCGCGAACCCGCGCCGAGGCATCCATGGAAACCGTGGAGGAGTCGACGATCACCTTGGGCGCGACCACCTGGGTCAGAAGTCCACCCTCACCGGTCGCCACCGCCTCGAAGTCGTCCGACGATGAGACGCTCACCACCACCGCGTCGCAACCGGCCAGCTCGGCAACGCTCTCGGCCGCAGCTCCCCCGGCTGCAACGAGCGGCTCGATCTTCGAGCGCGTGCGGTTGTATAGCTCCAGCTTCCAGCCTTT
>JAKAOC010000237.1 GCA_021823385.1 Actinomycetes bacterium | reverse complement strand
GTGTCCGGTCATGACGATAAAACCCTGGGAGGTGCCGCGATGGGTCACGGGAATCCCCGCGTAGGCGGGCACCGCAATGGCGGAGCTTACGCCCGGCACGACCTCGTAGGCGATTCCTTCTTCGGCCAGCCGGGCGGCCTCTTCGCCCCCGCGCCCGAAGACGAACGGGTCGCCGCCCTTGAGGCGAACGACGTGATGAAAGCGGCGAGACAAAGTCACCAGGAGTTCGTTTATGCGCGCCTGATGCGAGGACTGGCCGGGCCTCTTCCCGACATCGATGAGTTCGGCGCCCGAGGGGGCATGTGCGAGGATCCTGGGGTCGACGAGGTGGTCGTAGACGACCGCATCGGCTTGTGACAACACCTCGGCGGCGCGCAAGGTGAGCAAGCTGGGATCCCCTGGTCCCGCACCAACTAGATAGACGACCGGCGCATTCTCCAGCTTCACGAGCTAGAGGCTAATGGGGCCCGGACGGCAGCTTCCGACGAGGAGCGCCGAGACCGTTTCCCGGCTGCGGTGTCCAGGGAGCCCGGTCACCGCTGCCGCGACTTTGGACGCGGGCCAGCCCCTTTGGGAATTCGGGCATGCCCGCTTCCACTTTGCTCGCTGGTGCCGGGGGCTCCGGCGTTATGATTGCGGCACACCGTCAGGGGGTCTGCGATGATTGCACCCGACGTTGACCGGCACCCTCGCCGTACGGGCATTGCCAGGATGATTCCGTCGTGGGAGTACCGGCACCTGGGCTTCGCCTATAAAGTGCGCTTTGCCGGAGGGTCGGCGCTTTTGGCGATGAGCGTGCTGATCCTCTCCTATCGGGCCTATGGCTGGGCGGCGCTCTTCCTCGCCATGGCGCTGGCCCAGCTCATCTCGGCTTGCTTGGAAAGGCGCATGGCGCGCTCGCCGGGTTAAGGCTCGGTGCCAGGGTCCGCAATCCGGCATTGCGTACGGTGCCAAATGCATGCAGCCGGCACCTTATTCGGCAACGGCAATGGGCCCCGGGCCCGCCTGTGGCGCCATGGGGACGCTGAGCGAAGTGAGCCCGGATGGCGCTGCCGGGTCGAGTACGCCTATGGCGGCGCTGGCGGCAGAGGTGCCCATCGTGACGACCAGGCGGCCTGCGGCGATCTTGATATCCGCAGCCCAGGTCCGGGGCAGCGCGAGCAGCTCCTTGGGAGTGGAGCCCGGTGGCTGGATGCCGTAGATGGCCGGCCCTTGCAACGGGCCTGGCGAGGCGAGCAGGTAGAGGGAGTCACCGTTTCCGGTGAGGCTGGCTGGGATCAGTCCGGCCGGCAGCGCGATCGGGTTTCCGGCGGTGTGTGTCGCGGTCCGGACCGGGACAATCCATGAGCCGGCAACGGTGCCGCTCCTTGTCACCAGTGCCCAGGCCAGTCCGGCTCCCGCAAAGACAATGCCGGCAACTTCTGCGGGGGCCAGGGAGCTGAGGGTGATGGGCGCACCCAGGGTGGAGCTGGTGGTGGTGAAAGGAAGAAGCTCCAACCTGGTTCCGACTTGGCGCGGTATGTAGGCGGTCCCCGCCGGCGCATCGAAGCGCATTTGCCCGGCCCCCGTGCCGGGCAGGCTGGCCACGATCCTGTGGCTCGCGTTGGAGGGGTTCACCTCGATGAGCGAGTTGCCCACCTCGGCCATAAGGAGGCGCGGCGAGGACGCAGCGATTCCGGCGCATCCCAGGTTGAACGTCTTGGCCCCGAGCGGGATCGGAGCTGCGGCACTGAAGTTGGAGAGGTTTAGCGGGTAAACGACGGTCTGGAAACCGAGGGCAGGATCCCTGGTGCATACCCAAGCCTCTTTCGCGTCCGCCGACATCGTGACTGCGGGATTGGAGTCGGCCGGGCCGAAGCCGATGGTTCCCATGATCTTGGGCACGGCCGTGTCGACGAGGTAGGCGTTGGCGAGGCCACTGCCGATCCCGCCGACTACCAGCGCCTTTGACGCCGCACTCGGCGAGATCGAAAACGCCGTGGTGGTTGTGGCGGCGGAGCCGGTAGAGGTTGTGGTGCCCCCTGGCCCCTGGGCGGTACCCGTTCCACACGCAGCGGCAAGAGTCCCGGCGAGGGCGAAGGAGATCGGGGCGATCCATCTCGGTCGTTTTGGTGCCCCGATTGTCATGCCCCGCCCGGTCAACGCCTGGTCTCCTTGTCGGCACCGCGAGGTGCAGCGTCGCCAGTATAGTATCGCCTCGCTCGAACCGCCTGGTTATCGTCTTGAAGGAGAGCCGGGGCTATGAAAGTTGGAGGGGCCGTGTCTTTGGCAGGAATCATCGAGGCTGAGATGGCCGGCTGGCCGGTTGGTGCATCTTCCGCGTGCCTTGTGCGTTTCGACGCGGCCGGGGAGGTGGCCGAGAGCCTCGCCACGGCGAGTGCCTCGCAACCCTTCCGGCTGGCCTCGGTTTCCAAGCCGGTCTCGGCGCTGGCGTTCCTGGTGGCCATGGAGGAGGGGCTGTTCGAACTCGACGAGGTGATCGAGCCGCTGGGGGCGAGCTGGCGCGAACTCCTCGCTCACGCGAGCGGGCTTCCCACCGACCGGGGCGGGAGGGTCGACCCGGGGGATCTGGCCGAGCTGCTTAAGTCCGGCGCTGCCGGATTTCAGGGCGCGCGCGCTCCAGGGAGCCGCAGAATCTACTCCAACCTGGGCTTCGAGCTTGCGGCCGAGCTGCTGTCGAAGCGTGCGTCGATGCCCTTTGCGCGTTATGTGGGAGAGGCGGTCTTGGAGCCGCTTGGCATGAGCGGGGCCCGGGTGGATCCTTCCCTCTATCCGGCGGCCGGCCCGCACGGTGCGGCAGCTGGAATGTCAGCTTCGGCGGAGGAGCTGGGGCGGCTGGCCGCCGAACTGCGCGCCCCCCGTCTTGTCTCGCGCTCGACCATCACCGAGGCATCCTCGCTCCAGTGTGGCCCCCTCCCGGGGGTGCTGCCGGGTTACGGGATGCAGCAGAACAACGCCTGGGGGCTGGGCCTTGAGATCCGCGACGCCAAGGATCCGCATTGGAGCGGAGCGCTGAACAGTGAGGGTACCTTCGGACATTTCGGCCAAAGTGGCACCTTCATGTGGGTCGACGCCGAGTTGGGGGCGGCGCTGGTGGTGCTCACGGACCGTCCCTTTGACGAGTTCGCCAGGAGCGCCTGGCCGGCGCTCTCGGACCGTATCATCTCGGAGCTGGCTTAGGCCGCCGCCGACCGGCGCGCGGCGCCGCTCACGCCGCCGAGAAGATTGACCACGTTGGTGAATCCCAGGTGTACCAGAGTCTCGGCTGCCTCCAGCGAGCGGTTGCCGTTCTGGCAGATGAGCGCGATACGGGTGTGGCGGGGGTAGCCGGCAATGCGGTGGCGAAGCTGGCCCAAGGGGATGTTTGTCGAGTGGGGTAGTGCTCCGAGGGCGAGTTCGTAGGGCTCGCGAACGTCGATCACGACGTATCCGTCGGCCACGAGTTCGCCTGCTCGGTGGGCAGGGTGGTGGCGGAAGGTCACCGTATCCTCCTCTAGTCGTTGGTAGGGCCATTATACCCTATGGGGTATATTGTCCGTACATTTGCCGGAGGCTTAAGGTCTTTTCTCTCAGGCGGTGGCCACGGGGTTCGCGGCTCGCTTGGCCCGAGGCAGCGTGGCGATTACGAGGGCTGCGACGGCAAAGGAGGCCGCGATCGCGTAAAAGGCGGCATGGAAGCCGGCCTTGTCGATGAGCAGCCCGACCGCGAAGAGCCAGAAGGAACCGATCCCGTAGGCGATTGCGAAGAAGAGGCCGAAGGCCTGCCGCGACTCGGCCGGGTTCACGGTATCGGCGAACATGGCCTGCAGCAGTGGTGATTCGCTGTAGGCGAAGATGCCGACCAGGAGCGCCATCACCGAGAGCGCGAGCATCGAGCTTCCCACCAGCATGAAGGCGGCGATCATGATCGCCCCGATCACGTAGGTCCCAAGCAGCGCCACCCGCTTGCCGATGCGGTCGGCCAGCCAACCGGCGAAGAGAGGGCCGGCAATGCCGCCCACGCTCATGATGGTGAAGACGACACCGATGTCGACGGTGGAGAGTGTCTTCTGGTGATGGAGGAAGGCCGGAACGTATGCGGCCAGGACACCCAGCCCTCGTCCGGCCGCCGATATCACCGAGGCCACCAGGACGGTGGCGCTCGAGCGGTTCGCCAGAGCCCGGATCTGGGCCGAGAGCGGCCGGGCCGCCACTTCGTGCTCCTCCTCGTCGACCCGGTCCCGGGCCAGGGCGGTGGCCACGTAGACGCCTCCCAGGGCGAGGGGGATGGCCAGAAGGTAGAGGGCGTCCCTCCAGCCGAAGGCGGCGATGGCGACCGAGAGGAGAATCGGCACGGCCATGGTCCCTATGGTCCCTCCGGTGGTGTGCCAGGCAAGCACCGACCCCTTGCGCTTGGGGTAGCGGTTGGTCAGATACGCGCTGCCCAAGGGGTGCTGTGGCCAGTAGACCAGGGCGGAGAAGACGCGCGCGAGGCCGAACAGCCCAAGGGTCCCCGAGGCCGCGCCCGCCGCGGCGGCCACGGCCAGGCCGACGTTCTGGAAGCCGAGCACCGAACGAGTCGAGTGCTTGCGCACCAGCCAGGTAGCCCCCTGAAGCAGGCCGCCCAGCACTCCGGAGATGGTCAGGTAGATTCCGAGTGTGGTGTAGCTGGTGTGGAAGGCGACGATCACAAACGGGTATGTGAGCGCGATTCCCGCGTTGTAAAGGTGCTGCACGGCGTGCGACACCGTGAGGACGGCCACCGGCCGCTTCCAGGGGGCGAGCTTCTTCTCCGCCGTTTTTGCCATCGTTTGGAGCTACTCCCCGTCGAGGTGCCTCTGCCGGCAGTTTTTTGGATATGAAGCGCGCA
>JAKAOC010000236.1 GCA_021823385.1 Actinomycetes bacterium | reverse complement strand
CGGCGGCATCACGGGCGCCGGCGCCTTGCTGGAGGCCGTGACACGCGGATACCGCGCAGCCCTTGTCGAAGCCGGGGACTTCGCCTCCCGCACCTCCAGCGCCTCCTCCAAGCTCATCCACGGCGGGCTCCGCTATCTGGCTCAGCGAGAGATACGCCTGGTCTATGAGAACTTGGCTGAACGTTCAATCCTCATGCGCGCCGCACCAAGCCTGGTCTCGCCGCTCGACTTCGTGATACCTCTGCCACGGCGCAACGGTGCCCTGGACTTCTCTTACGCCGCCACCTATTCGATGGTCCTTTGGGGCTACGACCTCACGGGCGGCTTCCGCATCCACCGCCGGCATCGCCGCATCGGCTCCGCGGACGCCAAATCGATGCTTCCCACCTTGGATGCCTCCAAGGTGGCCTCGGCCTTCGTTTACCCAGACGCCTGGTGTGACGATGTCCGGCTAGTCCTGGCAGTGATCGCCGCGGCCCGGCGCGCCGGCGGAGTAGCGGTCAACTACCTGCCCGCCGCCGAACTCCAAAACGATGGCCGCGGCGCCGTCCGAGCGGTGGCCGTGAAGGGTGCCTACCCCGGTGACGACGCCGCCACCGCTCAAGGATTCGAGATACGGACGCGGGCGATCATCAACGCCACCGGAACCGCCGCAGCCACCTTCCTGGACGGCGCCTCACTCGCAATACGTCCCGCCAAAGGTGTGCACATAGCCTTTCCTCAGACCGCACTGCCGGCCAAGACCGCTGCCGTGCTGCCGGTACCGGGCGATAGCCGCACCATCTTCGTACTGCCCTGGAACGACTACACCTACGTCGGGACCACGGATACCGACCTGGGCGACGAGCAGGTGGCCACCACCGAGGCGGACATCTCATACCTCCTCGAGGCCGCGAGTGCCAGCCTGGTCGAGCCCTTGCGACGCGAGCAGGTCTCCGGAGCCTGGGTGGGTGTCCGGCCGCTGGTGGCGGACATCGATCCGTCGAAGCCGGTCCCTGAGCGCACCAAGGACCTCTCGCGCAGACACAGGGTGATAACCAGCGATCAGGGTGTCATCTCGGTGATCGGAGGCAAGCTCACCACCTTCAGGAAGATGGGAAAGGACGCCATCGACGCGCTAGACAAGCTCGCCGGCCGGAAGACAGCCAGCGTAAGCGCGCGCCTGAAACTGGACGTAAACCCGGGCGCGCGGCCCGCAAACCGGCAGGAAGCCGCCCTGTTTCTTCGCTATGGCTCCGCCGCGGCTTCCGCCCGCGAGTTCCTGGAGACGGCGGGACCCGAGAACGTCTCGGGCAGCTGGCGCATCTCAGCTGGAGAGATCGACTACCTGGTGGCCCGCGAGGATGCACTCACGATTAGCGACGTCCTCCTGCGCCGGCTGCGGGTGGGAATTCTCGATGCCGCCGCGGCGGTCGATCTGGCGCCGCTCGTCGCCACACGCCTGTCCGAGCGCCTCGGCATGTCCGGGGCTGAATCGGAAGAATCCATGACCCGGTTTCGGGCCGATTTGGAACGTGAGCTTCCGGGCTCCTCCTCGCTGCGGGCCGGGCACTAGCATTTTCCCGTCGACGAAAGGGTGGCAATGCCGGAGCGCTTGGTTCTCTCCATTGACGTAGGGTCCTCCAGCATCCGCGGTTCGTTGGTGGACGAGCACCTCTCGATCGTGTCGGTTTGGAGCGTGCCCCTCCGTGTCAACACTCCGGTCCCCAATTTCGTGGACTACGAACCTTCTGCCATCACCACCGCCGTCGAACAAGTTTGTGACGCCGCCCTGGCCACAGCCCGGCCCGCGGCAATCTCCATCACCAACCAACGCGCGACCACCGCCATGTGGCGATCCGACGGTGAGCCAGCAGGCCCTGTGCTCTCCTGGATGGACCTGCGCACTGCGCCAATGTGCCTGGCGCTCGCTGAAAAGGGCATATCCATCGCACCCAACCAAAGCGCCACCAAGGCTGCGTTCCTGGCCACCCTGGTGCCCGAGGAGGAGCGACACGACCTGCGCTTCGGCACCTTGGACACCTTCATCCTGTGGCACCTCACCGGTGGCCAGGTGCACGCCACGGATCACACCAACGCAGCCATGACAGGCTTCATCCAGGATGTGAACCTCACCTGGGACGGGCGTGTCCTTGCCGAGCTGGGTCTTCCCGAGACCATCCTGCCGGAAATACGCAGGAGCGCCGGAGATTTCGGCCACGCCCTGGGGGGAATCCCCGTGCTGGGCATGGCCGGCGACCAGCAGGCCTCCTTGCTCGGACTCGGCTGCCTCGCAGAAGGGCAAGCCAAGATCACCTTCGGGACCGGAACAATGCTCGACCAGGTTTCCGGAGCACAGCCCCCGCCCAACACGAAGCGCCAACCGCATGGAACCTTCCCCATTGTCGCCTACAGCCAGGACGCCTCGGTGGTCTGGGGAAGTGAGGCGATCGCCCTCGCCACAGGGTCGATGATGAATTGGCTGATGTCCACGGGCATACTTCGCTCGTTCGAAGATGCCAACCGTGCCGATCGGGACTTCCGCTCCGGAAGCGAACTCCGTGTGGTTCCGGCCAACGTGGGTCTCGGCACGCCCGAGTGGGACTTCGGGGCGCGTTCGGTCATCACGGGGCTCGATCTGGCCACGACCTCCGCCGACATCGTGGCGGCCACACTGGACGCCATCGCCCAGATCGCCGCCGACCTGGTCGAAGCCACGGCTTCGGACAGCGGCCGCGAGATCGGCCGCTTGCGGGTCGACGGGGCGATGTGTCGGAACGACGCCTTCGTGCAAATGGTCGCCGACGCCTGCGGCATCGAGGTCGAGCTCTTCGAGACAACCGAGGCTTCCACGCTGGGGGCGGCGCTTCTGGCCCACGCGCAGCTCGCCGGGGCCGGCCTGGCCGAATATGCCGCATCCCTGAGCCGCTCACCCCGAGTGGTTTCGCCACGCACGCCGCGGGACAGGTCGATCTGGCGCTCTCGGCGCGAGGCCTGGCATAACGCCAAAGACCTCTCAAGCGAATCGATCCCCGAATTGAGCGCCGTCCATTTCTAGACCGTATGAGCGTCCAGACGAACGCGCAGGAGGAATTCAATGAAGATCGGCATCATCGGTGGGGGCCAGCTGGCCCAGATGATGATCCAGGCGGGCGCCTCTTTTGGTGTCTCCTTCGCGCTTTTGGCTCTGGAAAGCGACGAATCCGCGACCGCAATCTGCTCTGAGGTCCATTGGGTGCGCGGGTTCGGCCGGGAAGGACTGGCGTCATTTGTTGCCACATGCGACCTGGTCACCTTCGACCACGAGCTGGTGGACCCGGCTGTCATAGATTCCATTCCCGGAGCGGAGGCGAAAGTCTTCCCATCCGCCCGCACCTTGCGCTTGAGCGCGAACAAAGCGCGCCAGCGCGAGATGCTGCTGGCAACCGGAATCCCCTCCCCCGAATTCCTCATTGCCGTCGACTCCGAGGAGCTTCGGGATGCCGTGCGCCGGATCGGATACCCGGCAGTAGCCAAGGCGGCACACGGCGGGTACGACGGACGAGGCGTCTTCTATCTTGGTGACCCAAGCGACCTCGATGAGCTGCTTGCCAGGCTCCCGGGAACCTTTGAGCTGATTGTCGAGCCGAGGCTCGAGCTCCAGGCCGAGCTGGCCGTCCTTGTCGCCCGCTCGCGCTCGGGAGAGCTGTCCATTTATCCGGTACTGCGAACCGTGCAACTCGACTCGGTCTGCAACGAGGTCTGGGCGCCTTCAGGTCTTGACGTACAGCTGGAAGCGACGGCCCTCGATTACGGACGCCGAATCGCAGAAGCGGTCGAGTCGGTAGGAATCCTTGCGATCGAGATGTTCGTGGTCAACGGAGAGGTTCTGATCAATGAACTTGCGCCTAGACCCCACAACTCCGGCCACCTGACCATCGAGGCATGCCAGAGCTCTCAGTTCGAGAACCATCTCCGCGGCGTGATGGACCTCCCGCTGGGCCCCACCTCGCTCAGCGTGCCGGCCGCGGCCATGGTGAACGTTCTCGGGCCCACCGAGGTGGTGGACCTCCAGGCCGGCCTTGCTACGCTCCTGTCCGTGCCGGGCGCGCGACCACACCTTTATCACAAGTCCTATCGGAGGGGGCGCAAGCTCGGCCACGTCACGGCGCTGGGGGCCTCGGTCGACGATGCGCTCGCAGTGGCGCGCGAGGGTGCGGCCGCGGCGTTATCTACACCGGCGGTCCGCGAAGCCCTGTGATCCGCGTACCGGCGCATAAGAGGAAGGAGACCCCGTGAGCAACCAAGCCAGTAGCGCACCGGTGGTGATCGCCATGGGATCCGACAGTGATCTCGGGGTAATGACCAAGGCCAAGGAAGTTCTCGATGCGCTCGGCGTCGCCTCGCGAATCAGAATCCTCTCCGCGCACCGCACGCCTTCAGAGATGTTCGAATTCGCCCGGACCGCTCGGGATGAGGGCGTGAAGGTGATCATTGCCGGGGCAGGCGGGGCCGCCCACCTACCGGGGATGATCGCTTCCTCCACCACCCTGCCGGTCATCGGAGTGCCGGTGGCGCTCAAACATCTAAGCGGGCTTGATTCACTTCTGTCGATCGTCCAGATGCCCCGCGGCGTCCCGGTGGCGACCGTGGCAATCGACAACGCCACCAACGCCGGCTATTTGGCCGCCCGCATACTGAGCCTCGGCGATCCCGAGCTTGCCGAGCGGCTTAGGCAGGCCGCCACGGATGCTCACGACGAGTCACTCGCCAAGGACGCTTCCCAACAGCTTCATTAAAGGAGAGTGCCCGCTTCGGCTCGCTTCCGGAACCGCAGCGGGCACTTATGACGCGTACGGCTAGTTGTCCGTGCTGGCGCTAGAGGTGGAGTCGCTC
>JAKAOC010000235.1 GCA_021823385.1 Actinomycetes bacterium | reverse complement strand
ATAGGTGGCCTTGGGGTCTTCACACTCCCGCTCTTCTACGTGGGGGGTGCCAACTATATCCAGGAAGTATTTCTGCCGAGCGAGACGCTGGCGCTGATGGCCTCGGAGCGGGCGACGGGGATGTTCCTGGTGCCGGCGATGTGGGCCGCGCTCACCCAAGTAAAGGACTTCGAATCCTACGACCTCTCCGAGCTGCGTTTCGGGGTGTCGGGTGGAGCCCCGTGCCCCATCACCGTGATCGAGTTCATGCAGGACAAAGGAGTCACGTTCCAGGAAGGCTTCGGGATGACTGAGACCGCTCCTCTCGTTTCGGTGCTTGCCGCGGAGGACCTGCCCGCCAAGGCCGGCTCCATCGGCAGGGTGGCAATGCACGTGGATGCGCGCATTGTTGACGACGATGACAGGGACATGCCGGTCGACCAGGTCGGCGAGCTGGTGCTGCAGGGCCCGAACATCTTCGAGGGCTATTGGGGGCTACCCGCTGCGACCGCTGAGGCTTTCCGCAACGGTTGGTTTCACACGGGAGACCTCGGGCGCATGGACGCCGAAGGCTTCATCACCCTGGTGGATCGGAAGAAGGACATGATCATCACCGGGGGCGAGAACGTCTATCCCATCGAAGTGGAGCAGGTGCTCTTCCGCCACCCCCAGGTAGCAGATGTGGCCGTCATCGGAGCCCAGGACGAGCGCTGGGGGGAAAAGGTAATGGCGGTGGTGGTTCCCAAGGCGGGGGAGAGCCCTACCGAGCAGGAGATCATCGAGTACGCGCGAGCGAACATGGCGCATTTCAAGGCCCCCGCCAGGGTCGAGTTCATCGCCGAGCTTCCGCGCAATGCGACCGGCAAGATCTTGAAGCGCGATCTCAGGGTGAAGTTCTCCGGCCAGGCCGAGAGTCTGGGGCGCTAGAGGGCCCCGCGCGAAGTCCTGCTACTCTGGGCGGATGCAAGACCGAGACACCCCAGGGGCGCTACTCTTCGATGTCGACGGGACGCTGGCCGAGACGGAGGAGGCGCATAGGCGCGCCTTCAACCAGGCGTTCCACGACTTCGACCTGCATTGGTCTTGGAGCAGTGAGCTCTATGGCCGGCTACTCGCGGTAACCGGGGGCAAGGAGAGGCTCTCTCACTACATCTCCGCCTACGGAGCAACCCCGGAGCTGGATGCAAACACCATTGCCGCACTGCATCGGCATAAGACAAGCCTTTATGAGCGAGAGGTCTTCGAAGGCGGGCTGGTCCTGCGCGATGGGGTCGAGCGGCTGATCAGGTCCGCTGCCGACGCCGGAGTTCGCGTAGGCGTCGCGACCACCACCACCAAGGCCAATGTGGACGCCCTGTTCACGGCAACCCTTGGCCCTGGGTGGGAAAGGCTGGTGCCGGTGGTGGCCGCCGGAGACATGGTCAAGGCGAAGAAGCCCGCGCCGGATATCTATCTTCTGGCCTTGGAGCGGCTCGGCTGCGGCGCCGGGCGGGTGGTGGCCATCGAGGACTCGCGCAACGGGTTGCTCTCCGCCGTCGGTGCCGGGATTGCGGTGCTCGTCACCCCGAGTTCGTACACGGCGGGCGAGGACTTCAGTCAGGCAGTGGCGGTGGTCGACCGCCTAGGCGACCCAGGGCTGCCGTCGCGTGTGCTTTCGGGCCCGCCCCTTTGCGATACCTTTGTGGATCTTTCGTATCTCGGCTCCGTGCTGGAGGCGGGCGTGCGGGGAAGCGCCGCTTGAGCTCTGGTTCGAATTGCGAAACAGCTGGTCAGCACTGATTTTCGTGGCTAAGTGCAACGCGGGCGGTCGGATTAGCGGTAACCTTGATGTCCGGCGCTCTCCTGGGTATGGGTCACTCGGTGTGGTAGCGCTTAGGGTTCGGTCGGCTTGAACGGAAGCCGACTTGATTCATGAGGAATGAATGAGCCGTCTTTCCGTCGGCCGCTTGGGCCGGCTTTCTAAAATTCTCCCCGTCATAATGGCCGGATCGATTGCCGGACTGATACTCGTCGCTTCCCCTCGGGCCGGAGCCTCCCAGTCGCGTTCCCAACTTCAGGCCCAGGCCCAAAGCCTCACTGACCAGATAGCTTCCCAGAGCAGGCAGATTCACCAGTACGCGGTCGAGGCCACCGCGGCCAGGGCGCAGCTCATAGACGCCGGCGTGCGCGTGCAAGCGTCCGAGCGCCGTCTGACCACCGACCAGGCGCGGCTGGCGGATGCCAAGAAGATGCTGACCCAGATCGCCCTGGAGGAGTTCACCCAGGGTTCTAACGCATCCGCGCTGGCCTGGACGCTTGCCTCAAACTCGTCGGAACTTGTGGCCAGGATCGAGTACGAGAAGGTGATGGGCCTCGACGTCAACTCGGCGATATACAACTACCAGCGATCCATGGTCGCCGAGAACCAGGCGGCGCAGGCGGCGCTGGCGGCGCAGGACGCCGCTCAGCAGGCCCAGGATCGCATAAACGCCAGCCAGTCTTCGCTCGAGTCGCTTGTGTCGCAGGAGCAGAGTTCACTCTCCTCGGTCAACGGCCAGATAGCGACGTTGGTCCAGCAAGAGCTGGCCCTGCAGCTGGAGCGCAGCCGCCCTGTTGTCGCTCCCCCTCCTGTCACCCGCCCCCAGGGGACCCCATCCTCGGCGGGTATTCGCAGCGTGGTGAACGGTCCTGCAGGAGTGGGCAACTGGGGCGGGATGCCGGCCCCGCCGAGCTCCGCAGCCTTCGCGGCTCTGCGGCAGTGCGAGTCAAGCGGAAACTACGCGACCAACACCGGCAACGGGTACTACGGTGCCTACCAGTTCGCACTTCCCACCTGGCTCGGCCTTGGATTCACCGGCCTTCCCTCCAACGCGTCTCCCTCCACCCAGGATCTCGCTGCCAAGATGGAGCAGCAGCGGGCCGGCTGGTACGCCTGGCCGGTTTGCTCAATGGTTCTAGGCCTGGTCTAGGCCCACCTTTCTCCGGGTGAATCCCACCTGACCCCCCGGCCGGCTCTTGCCTTTGTGCAAGTCTGCGCAGGCGCGGGCTGGTTGCGCAATAATTGCATCAGGCTTCCGCAGGACAACGAGCGGTGGCGCCGGGCACGGAGGGATCGCATGAGCAGCCAGGTTGAGGGCGGACTGCCACCCCAGCTCTCCAACGGGGGAGGCGGGTATCCATTCGAGCGGACCTGGACCGTTTGGGAGCGCGAATTCTGGAACCTGCACTATGAGCCTCGCCGCCTCTTCTCCGAACTCTTCGGTACTTTTCTGCTGGTGGTGGTGGGTGCCGGCGGCGGGGTCATCAATTCGGTGACTCACGGCGCCATCGGACGCGCGGCGGCGGTGTCGGCTCCCGGCCTATTGGTGATGGCGGTCATCCTCTTCATGGGCTCGGTGTCGGGCGCGCACCTCAATCCCGTGGTCAGCATCGCTTTTGCACTCCGCCGCGAGTTTCCGTGGAGGCGCGTGCCCGGCTACCTGGTTGCACAAGTGGCTGGTGGTGCATTGGCCTGCCTATTTCTCTACGCCCTGTTCGGAAGGGCCGGCGAACTCGGGATGACTGTGCCCGGGGCGGGCGTCAGCGACATGCAGGCCGCGGCCATTGAGGCCTTGCTCACTTTGGGCCTGGTGAGCACCATCCTGGGCACCTCCTCGGGCGCGCAAAACGTGGGTCCCCTCTCGGCCCTGGCGGTGGGGGGCTTCATCATCCTGGCCGGCCTGTTTTCGTCGCCGATAAGCGGTGCTTCCATGAATCCGGTGCGAAGCTTGGGCCCGGACCTGATCCTCGGCAACTATTCCCACATCTGGGTCTACATGGCCGGTCCACTCGTGGGAGCGCTGCTAGCGGTGGTTGCCGCCATCATTCTCCGTGGGTTCGGTGGCGATCCCAACGCGGCGCGGGCGGCGCAGGGCACCATAGGACCGGTGGTCATTCCGGTGAGCAAGAGGCATGAGGCGGTGCCGCCATCAGGAGACTCCGCCGGCGATTCGAGCGAAAAAGCCAACGGATCCGCCACCGGCTGAAAAGGCCTTCAGATGATGGTGCCGTGGCGCCTCGGCGGCCTCGGAACTTCCTTGTCCTTGTAGAGGTCCAGATAATGGGCCAGCTGCCTCCGCAGGTCCGAGGGGAGGACCAGCTCGTCCACGACCATTTCGCCCGCCAGGCGGTAGATGTCGTAGCTATCGCGGTATTCGTTGCGCAGGCGCTCGGTTACCGCCTTTCGCTCCTCGGGGTCCTCGATGCCGGCCAGGCGGTTCAGGTAGACGGCGTTGATCGCCGCCTCCGGGCCCATCACCGCGATCTCGGCGGACGGCAGCGCCAGGGTGACGTCGGGGTCATAGGCGGGGCCCGACATGGCGTAGATCCCGGCCCCGTAGGACTTGCGGACGATCACGCAGATGCGCGGCACGGTGGCCGAGGAGGTTGCGAAGATGAACTTGCGGCCCCGCCGCAGAATCCCCGCCCTCTCCACGGCGGTGCCGACCATGAAGCCGGGCGTGTCGACCAGGTAGACCAGCGGGATGTTGTACGCGTCGCAGAGCCAGACGAATTCGGCGCCCTTGTCGGAGGAGTCGGGAAAGAGGGTCCCGCCCTTCTGGCTGGGGTCGTTGGCGACGATGCCGACCGCCATCCCCTCGATCCGGGCGAAGCCCACCACGAGCTCCTTGGCGAAGTGCGGCTTCACCTCCAGGAAGCTTCCCTCGTCGACAACCGCGTCGATCAGCTTCTTGATCGGATACGGGCGATTGGCATCGGGAGGGATTATGTCGTCAATTGTCGCGGGATCGGCGGCAGGGGGCCGCGCCTCGCGCAACGGAGTCTTCTCCTCGCAGGAGGCGGGTAGATATTCGAAGATGCGCCTGACGATGTCGGCGGCCTCCTCCTCGCTCGAGGCAAGGAAGTCGACGGATCCGCTG
>JAKAOC010000234.1:4430-4878 GCA_021823385.1 Actinomycetes bacterium | reverse complement strand
CTGCAGGAGGTCACGCGGGAAGCGGTCGATGCCGGCCGGGACCGGGGTGTGGGTGGTGAACATGGTGGTGGCCCGCGCCGCCTCGATCGCCTCCGGCTTGGTGAGGCCGGCGCCCAGGAAGCGGCCGATCCGCTCGAGCGCCAGGAATGCGGCGTGACCCTCGTTCATGTGGAAGACCAGCGGGTCGTACCCGAGCAGCTCGAGCGCACGCACACCGCCTATGCCGAGGAGCATCTCCTGCTGCAGGCGGTGGGCGAGATCGCCGCCGTAGAGCCGGTCCGACACGTTGCGCAACGGGACCTCGTTCTCCTCGAGGTCGGTGTCCAGAAGCAGCAGCGGGATCCGGCCCACCTGGGCCACTCGCACCGCGACGTGAAGCATGCGGCCGTCGATGGGCATGACGAAGCGGTGCGCGGGGTCGTTGGTGACCAGGCGGTCCATCTCAGGG
>JAKAOC010000234.1:0-4420 GCA_021823385.1 Actinomycetes bacterium | reverse complement strand
GTCGTGAGAGTAGTTCTCGACCTGCCAGCCATCCGCCCGGATCGTCTGGGAGAAGTAGCCGTCCCGGTAGTAGAGGCCGACCCCCACTATCGGTGTCCCCAGGCTGGACGCGGACTTGATGTGATCGCCCGCCAGAACGCCCAGGCCGCCCGAATACTGGGGGAGAGCCTCGGCCACTCCGAACTCGGGCGAGAAGTAGGCGACGGTGAAATCGTCATCGGGATAGGTGAGCTGGAAGTGCGCCTTAGCGGTCAGATGCCGCTCCAGGTCGGCCGCAGCTTTGTTTAGCTGCTCGACGAAACGGGAATCGCGGGCAAGCTCGTTGAGGCGGGCGGCGGGAACCCGGGCCAGCATTGCCGGCGGATTCCTCCTGGTCTCCTCCCAGAGGGCGGGATCGATCCAGCGGAAAAGGTCGGCGCTCGGGACGTGCCAGGCCCAGCGCAGGTTGCCGGCAATCCTCTCCAGGGGCGCGAGGGTCTCTGGAACGGACGAGCCGACGCTAAAGACGTGTGATGCGCGCATTGGAGAAATGCTAAGGCGTCTTGCCCGCACAGTGGACCTAGTTACGGGAACCACCAAATGTCAAAACGACCCAAATATGGGCCTGACATGGGGTACCCTCTTAGTCGTCCGCTAAAGAAAAGGAGGGCGGGCAATGTGTCACCGCGCCCGCCCTCACCGCTTTCACAGTCCGGTCCTATGCCTTCGATCCTCTCGGCGACCCCTTCTCTTTCGCTGAGTCTTACGACCCGCGCGAGCGCAAAAGGCATCGAGGCCCGTCCGGCGCGCAGAGGCCGCTGCGGCCGACAGGGGTACAAATCCACCGGTCAACACCGACATTTACATACGGTGCCACTGTGTGGCATCTTTGCACCCGCAAGGCTTGCCGGCTTACGCCGACGCCAAATTTTATCAAGTGGTCAGAACTGTCATATGAAAACGTTCACCAATTTGTCATATCTAAATTTGTCCACATTTCAGCTGTCTAAGCAGGATTCTTTTTGGACTCCCGCATCCGGGGGAGACAAATCTGGACCAAAGTCCCATGATTGGGCGAGCCCCCACCCGATCTGAGGGGGTATCTTTGGGGCATGGCAAACCACGGAGAATCTCTCGACCGCAACCTCGCTTTGGAGCTGGTCCGGGTCACTGAATCCGCAGCTCTGGCCGCATCACGCTGGATGGGCCGTGGCGACAAGAACGGCGCCGACGGCGCGGCAGTGGAGGCGATGAGAGCGGCGCTCTCGACGGTCGCCATGGACGGCGTAGTGGTCATCGGCGAAGGCGAAAAGGACGAGGCTCCCTGGCTGTACAACGGCGAGAAGATCGGCGACGGCACGCCTCCTCAGGTGGACATAGCCGTCGACCCGATCGAGGGCACGACCCCCACCGCTCTCGGGCGTGGGAATGCACTCTCGGTCATAGCCCTCTCCGAATCCGGGACCATGTTCAACCCCGGTCCGTGCGTCTACATGGAAAAGATCGCCGTGGGCCGCGAGGCGCGCGGGAGGATAAGCCTCGAACTTTCCGCCACTGAAAACATAAAAGAGGTCGCAAAAGCCAAAGGAATCCCGGTGAGCGAGATCACCGCGGTGATCCTGGACCGGGACAGGCACAAGGAGCTCATCGAGGAGGTGCGCGAGTCGGGAGCCCGGATTCGCCTCATCTCCGACGGTGACGTGGCGGGCGCGATTTCCACCGCTTGGCCCGCCTCCGGTGCCGACATCCTGCTCGGCATAGGTGGCACCCCCGAAGGCGTGGTGGCCGCGGCCGCCCTCCGCTCCATGGGTGGCGAGATCCAGGGAAGGCTCTGGCCACGCAACAACGCCGAGCGCCAGACCGCCATCGACGAGGGCTACGACATCGGGAGGGTTCTTCTCACCGAGGACCTGGTCAACAGCGAAAACTGCTTCTTTGCAGCCACCGGTGTCACCGACGGGGAGCTGCTGAACGGCGTGCGCTACAACTCGATCGGCGCGGTGACCCAGTCGCTGGTGATGCGCTCCAAGTCAGGCACGGTGCGCAAGATCGAGTCCTACCACAACCTCAACAAGCTGAGGCGGTACGCCCAGTTAGGCTCCTGAGGTCCCGGCCAGAGCTCGAAAGCTCTGGCCCCCTTGGCCTCGAACACTGCGGACATCCGTTTCCAGGCCCACCCCGCCGAGGTGCCGCGAGCGGCCACAAGCGCGCGCATACCCTGCTCGGCGGCCGCATACGCCAGCTCGTCGAGCAATATCGAGGAAAGCCCGGAGCCCCGCTCCGCCTCCGCCACCCAGGCCCACTCCAGATACGCGGTGGATCCCGATAAGGATGCGACCGCCGCGCAGGCCAACTCCTCACCCCTGAACCCGGCCACCGAGACCGCGCCCTCGCGCGTCACCCCGTAGGAGACCGCAGAGCTGGGGTAGGAGAACTCCGAGGAGGGCCCGTCGGCCCCGTAGAGGAAGAGCCACTCCCCCGCCTCCCCCGTGCGCCAGAAGGTGGCCGGAGCGCCCGCCAACGCACGGCTTCGCGCCGGCTCGAAGAGCGCCTCGGCGAAGCGGTGCCAGGTCGAGCGGGTGTCCATGCGCAGGACCTTGAATCCCTCCACCTCCACCTCGGCGGAAAACGGAGCGAAGAGGCGCACGCCCTCCTCCGCCAGCGCGAGCGGGGCGTTGTCGAAGAGGGTGGCGTGGGGAACGAACTCCCGCTTCCGGGCGGGCGCATCCATGACCCTGCGCACCCCCTCCTCCAGGGCGATCAGCCCCTCGCTACGCTCCACCTTCAGATAGAGGACGCCCAGTTCGTGCTCGAAGGCTCCGGCTCCTGCGATGCGCAGCGTGAAGGGCTCGAGCTCAGAAGCCAGCCGGCGCAGCCCCAGGAGGCGGGAGAGGAATTCGCCATCGGGAAGGCTGGTGGGGGGAAAGATGGTTACGTGGGGCTCGATGCGGTTCAGCTGGGGGGAACCGACGGCACGGCGCAGCCCGTCGACTTGGGTGGCCAGGTCGGGAGGAAATCCGATCACGATGCCGTAGCGGCCCTTGGCCACCTCTCACCTCCGACTCGAAGCCAGCCGGGAGCGGGATTCCCGCCCGCCAGCCAGCCTAGGTCGATCAGGAGTGGCGGGTGAAGGTCTCCGAAACCGCCAGGCGCACGTGCGCCCGGCGAAGCGCTGCCTCGACGCTCGTGTCGTTGGCGTGGACCAGGGCCTGCTCGGCACGCTCGACGGCGCGCCGAGCGCGGGCCACGTCGATCTCATCGGCCAGCTCGGCCACGTCCGCAAGTATGGTCACCTGGTTCTTGGCCACATGCACGAAGCCTCCGTGCACCGCCGCGAAGAGGTCGGTGCCGCCGGGGCGCTCGATCTTGACCACGCAGATCTCCACCGTGCCGATGAAGGGGGCGTGGTTGGCCAGAAAGGCGATGTCGCCATCGCCGGTGCGCGCCATCACAAAGGTGGCGTCCCCGGAGAAGAGGCACCTCTCCGGGGTCAGCAGCTCGGCGTGCATGGTGGCGGCCATTAGTTGCCCTCGAGCGACTTCGCCTTGGCGAGTACGCTCTCCACCCCGCCGACGTTCATGAAGGCCTGCTCGGGCACCTCGTCCAGCTCACCGTTAACGAGCGCCTCGAAGGACTCGATGGTCTCCTTGATGGGCACGTAGATGCCCTTCAGGCCGGTGAAGACCTCGCCCACGAAGAAGGGCTGGGAGAGGAAGCGCTGGATCTTGCGCGCCCGGGAGACCGTTACCCGGTCCTCCTCGGAGAGCTCGTCCAGGCCCAGGATGGCGATGATGTCCTGCAGCTCCTTGTAGCGCTGCAGCACCTCCTGCACGCGCCGGGCCACGTCGTAGTGGCGCTGGCCAACGACGTGGGGGGCGAGGATGTTGGAGGTGGAGGCCAGAGGATCCACCGCCGGGTAGATGCCCATCGAGGCGATGGCGCGGGAGAGCTCGGTGGTGGCGTCCAGGTGGGTGAAGGTGGTGAAAGGCGCCGGGTCGGTGTAGTCGTCGGCAGGCACGTAGACCGCCTGGAGGGAGGTGATGGAACGCCCCTTGGTGGAGGTGATCCGCTCCTGAAGCTCGCCCATCTCGTCCGCCAGGGTGGGCTGGTAGCCCACCGCGGAAGGCATGCGCCCGAGCAGGGTTGATACCTCGGAGCCAGCCTGGACGAAGCGGAAGATGTTGTCGATGAAGAGCAGCACGTCCTGGTTCTTCACGTCACGGAAGTACTCGGCCATGGTGAGAGCCGAGAGCGCCACGCGAAGGCGCACGCCCGGAGGCTCATCCATCTGGCCGTAGACCAGAGCCGCCTTGGCGATGACGCCGGACTCCTGCATCTCGATCCAGAGGTCGGTGCCCTCCCTGGTGCGCTCGCCCACGCCCGCGAAGACGGAGACTCCGCCGTGCTGCTGGGCCACGCGGTTGATCATCTCCATGATCAG
>JAKAOC010000233.1 GCA_021823385.1 Actinomycetes bacterium | reverse complement strand
TCTCGGCCACGGCGGCTTCACGGGGGGCGGGACGCTGGCCGCCGGCAGCGCCGCCCAGCCGAGCCCGACCTTCGTCGCCGCCTGGTCGGCCTACGCCTCGACGCCCCCCCACGAGCTGGCCATCAGCGCGACCTCGGATGGCCCGAGCAGTTCGGCGGGGACCGTCACCATCCTCGCGAGCGACTGCCCGTGAACGGCGACGGGCCGGCTTGGCCTCGTTACCGAGCTCGAGGTCCACAAGCGCTTCAGCGCGGCGTGCTGGGCATTCCGCACGTCGAGGCCAGCCATGAGCAATCTCGACCAGAAGAATGGCATCGAGCTGCTCTCGAAGGTGATGGTCGGACGCCCGCAGCCCATCCCTAACGATCCCAAGGCCAGCTGGTACTGCCCGGTGTCCATCGAGCGCCGCCAGCCGAAGGTGAAGTGCGGCTTTGGTGTCGGCCCCGTCGACACCCTCATGAACGCCATGCAGTACGTCCGCAACTTCTTCGACGAGGTGAACCCAGCCCCCGCTCGGGGCCCTACGAGACCGTTGCGGTAAACTGCCAGGCCGCGCGGCTCATTGGCGAGAGTGCGGGCGGGCCGGTCCGGGCCGCCGGCCTCGGGCTGCGCTCCGGCCACCCGGCGGCTGGCCGTCCGTGCCGCCCGCAGCCGCTTGAAGCCGTCCACCACCTCCAGGCCGCCCTGGCCGTCGCCCGGCGCGTACGCGGCCAGCGCCATGAGCTGACCGGGTCTCGCCAACGATTCGCGCACCGCGCCCACCGATGCCTCGTCGGCGAGGCGCGGCTTCGCGTGCGATTCCCGCAGGCCTTCCGCCGTCCCAGAACTTCACCTGGACGTTTTTGCGACGTTCTGGGACGGGTCCCTGTAAGGTGAACGGAAGCGATGAGCATCAACCGCATCCACATCGCCGGCTACCGCTCCGTCCGAGACCTGGACCTGACGCTAGGCTCCGTCAACGTCCTGACGGGTCCCAACGGCTGCGGGAAGTCCAACCTCTACAACTCTCTGGTGCTCCTCGCGCGAGCTGCGCAGGGGCAGCTTGCCCGAGCTGTCGCCGAGGAGGGAGGGATGCCCAGCCTGCTATGGGCAGGGAAGGAGATTCGAGCAACGCGAAAGGCACCCAAGCGAGTGACCCTCGCTTTCGAGACGGAGGACCTGGGCTACGAGATGAACTTTGGACCCGTCCCGACGCAACCCGGGGACCCGACGATGTTTGCCTTGGACCCGGACGTAAAGGAGGAGTCCATCTGCCCGGCGGCGACGCCCCGCCGCTCCCTCATCATGGAGCGGAAGGCGCAGTCGGCTTGGATACGCGACGAAAGCGGGCGGATGAAGGAGTACCCGTTGGCCTTGCAGTCCTCGGAGTCCATCCTCGCGCAGATTCGCGAACCGCACCTCTACCCAGAGCTCTCACGACTCCGCTCCGAAGTTCTTGGTTGGCGCTTCTACCACCACTTCCGCACCGACGCGCATTCGCCGTTGCGGCAGCCGCAGATAGGAGTTCGCACTCCGGTCCTGAGCGGCGACGCCTCCGACCTTGCCGCCGCGCTTCAGTCCGTCGTCGAGATGGGCGACGCTGAAGCGCTCGAAGCGGCGGTGGCTGAGGGCTTCGGAGGCGGTCGTCTCTACATCGAGAACAACAGGACGCTGTTCTCCATAGAGCTCGCAATGCCCGGCTTGCGCCGCCGCCTCGACGCCCGTGAATTATCCGACGGACAGTTGCGCTTCCTCTGCCTGTGTGCCGTGCTACTCAGCCCCCGACCGCCGGCGCTGCTGGGGCTCAACGAACCCGAAACGAGCTTGCATCCCGCGCTCCTCGATCCCCTGGCGCGCCTCATTGCGCGCGCTTCGAAGGAGACCCAGCTCTGGGTCACCACTCACTCGCAGGCACTCGCCGCCGACATCGAGCGACTGAGCGGCGTCCTGCAGCTCCCGCTTACCTTGGATGGAGACAGGGGCACCCACCTTGATCGGTCGCCGTCCGCATCATAGCCACCTGGGGAGGCACAGCCCTTGTCCTCCCACCGCGCAAGGACTGACTTCAACGCCTCAAGTTGCCAAGCACTTTGGTCGCGGCTCATGGCCGGGACACTCCGTCGCCGTGCCCCTCCCAAAGGCCCCGCTCATCGTGCTCGCCGTGATGACTTCGGCGAAGTCCTGGAACTACCGTCCATCGCCTTCGATGCCTTCTCGAGGAGCTCCGTCCAGGCGCGTCTATACGCCGGCGGCACCGACACATCTTCCAATGCGTGCCTCCCGGCAGTGAAGAGCTTTTCGGCCTGCGCCCTCGCTTCCGAATCTCTTCCAACTCTGCGGCTGGCACAAATCCCCACCATGACTAGAACGTCAGGCCTTCCGTAACCCAGACGCGCCAGCCGACCTAGATACCGCTTGAACTGCCGCCATGGCTGCTCCGCCGCAGCGAAAAGCAGCCCCTCTGCAATACGCCGCTGGATTTCCAGCCGCTCCGATTCAACAGTGGTCCTCTTCAGGTACTTCCGCTTCAAGTCCTCAAGCGCCTTCATCTTGGCCGGAAAGCCGGTCGGGTGCGCAAGCTCAATTGCGTCGAGGTCCCGGGCGAACTCCCTGCTCAAGGCACTCGCAGGATCCACGAGTGGCGGCCGGATCTCTACCCGGGGCATTTTCTGTACCCGGTCCAGCCCACGATGCCGTCTGACAGCGGGCTGCTGCTCCCGTCCTGGACCGTCACCGTGCTCAGTGATTCGAGTCCCGAGTTGCCGCCGTCGAGGCCGGTGGAGTCCGGGACGCCCCGACGGTGACGGCACAGACGTTCCCGTTCGCGTCGTACGCGATCCGCGTCGAGACGGCGCTCGTCGATCCGGCGGGGGTGTCCGTCACGCTGGCGAAGTTCGGACGCTATGGTCCACCGCCCGCGGGTCTGTGCCTCCCGGAAAGATTGGCCAGGAGGTCTTTCGCCTCTTGCTCCTCCGCTTCAGAGAGCGTTCTCTGCGGTTGAAGTACTTGCCTGAGGGCTTTGATGGCGTTGCCTCGATCACTTTCACGTTCAGCATACATCTTCGCCAGCTGCAATAATGCGCCGTCATCTCCCCAGCTCACCCCTTTCTTGAACCATCGCTCAGCCATCCTTCTCTTCCCACTGTCACGATAGATCGTGGCCAGGGCAGTGGCCCCAAACGGATCATGGGCGTGAGCCAATTCTCTGTAAAGTTCGGTCGCGCGCCGCCTATTACGGCGCGTCCCGATGCCCTGCCAGTAGAAGAAGGCAAGGTCTAGTCGCGCTCGGTCGTGCCCTTCCCTTGCAAGGTCACTGAAGAGCCGGAACGCCTCTCCTGCCTTCCCGTGCTCCCACAGCCAACAGGCTCGGGCAAACCTCTTCTCTGAGTCTCGCACGTGTGACACCTGGGGCGTTGGTTTGTCCGGCTGTTTGTTGTTCCACCACTCCTTGAACCCGGGCGGAGCGGGCTTGCCAACCGACTTTCCATCTGGACGCCCCTGGTCGATGACGTTTCCCGGGCGACTTGGGTCGGGCCTCAGATGCTTGAATGGACTTGGCGTTCCGCTTGCCCCGCAGGCCCTGCCCTTCGAACGTCTCCCGCTGCGGCGTCCCGCTCCCCAGCGCGCAGACGTCCCACGTCAGGACCCGATCGGCGCTCCACGAGTAGATGAGCCGCAAGGGGGATGCCTCGTGCCTCATTCGGCTGTCAACCTCGAGAGTAGATGCGCCTCTATGGCCTCCTTGAAGCCTCGGCGATAGAGCATCGGGTTGCTCGCGCCTTCGAGTTCGACCTTCCGGCCCTCCGACAAGAGCGCGACGGATCGAGCGCCAACCGTCTCCTCGAGCGGGAGAGCCATACGGACGCTCTCCAGCGCGCGATATTCTCGGCGAGGCATCTTCATGACGATACTGTCCATGACAAATGGTTCTCTCATGTAGTTTTCGCACACCGCTAGCCATTCGTCATCGATACCGAGATAGCGTACGTCCAGCACTGAAGCCCTCGCCGTACGTCGCAGTCGACGCTCTCGACGCCGGTATGTGGCGAAGATCTGGAGATCGGTGGGATCGAGGTCGCCGACGAATCCGACTGTCACGCCATTCTTCCTGGCACCGACTCGAAGTATCTCCGTGATCATCTCCCCCAGCGAGCCATCGCGCACGATGGCCAGCGCCTCCTTTCGAAGCGGCGATGAGCGAAGGACGGAGGTCGTGACAAGATAGGGCTTCGTGAGGATCAGAACGAACCGAGGCACCTCGTCGAGAGAGGGGAACACCGTCAAGGGCGCCCCTGCCGCTCGTCGTGACCCCAGGAGCGTGAAGCGCTCGCGTTTCACGGCTCGTTTGTCGGTGGACATGACTTCTCGTGTATGTTGACACTGACCCGCTTTCCCCCCAGGCCGGCGTACGAGCAGCTGAGAAGTGCTCCAGGGACAGGCGACACCCCTCCCGCTTCAGGTCGCATACATGTTTCCGGTCCGGTCGGACCTGGGAACTCCCCAACCGGAGCCCATCCGCCCCCGCCGCCTCCTCCCTTCCCGGGCTCCTCGGCGGCGGGATCCACAAGGACCAATGGGTCATCTGAGCCGCATGAATGGACGGGCGTTACGTGGCCCAAGTGAAGCCTCTCGATGATCTCGCTCCGGAGTCGGATCCTGTCAGTCGTCCCGATGACAGTGCCGACATCGGGGAGCGGAGTGAAGCCCGCGCCCAAGGTCGCGTGGAGGAAGTCCGGCTGGGCCCACATCGGCTCCGGCTCGAGATACCTCTCGGTGCTCGGGTCGTAGAATCTGTGCCAGTTCTCGTGGAGGTCGGTCTCGGGGTCGTCGTACTGGCCGGGGAAGCGCAGGGGGAGCGCGAGCGGGGTGGCGCCGGCCTGGTACTCGCGGTACTCGATCGACTCGAGCGAGGCC
>JAKAOC010000232.1 GCA_021823385.1 Actinomycetes bacterium | reverse complement strand
AGACCCGGCCGCGGCGCACCTCAGGCAGGCATGGCCCTCGCGGACCAAAGGACGAACCGGGCATCGGGCACAGCCGTGGCAACGGCCTTTTCCACCTCGGCTCCGATCGCCCCGCTGCGCTCCAGTGTGGTGTCCGCGCGGAGGTATCCCTCCACCTCGACCAGCAGGGAGCGCCCCATCCAACGGGCGCGCACGTGGGCGTGCTCCACGCCCTCCACATGCATCGCGGCGTCTCCTGCCGCAGTCAGCACGCCGTCCTCCACGCCATCGGTCAGATGGCGCACGATGTCCCGGGTGACCTCCCAGCCGACGTGGCAGACGAACAGCGTCATGACCAGGCCCGCAACCCCGTCGGCCCACGGCAGTCCCAGGGCCACCCCCACCAGGCCGAGCAGGGCGCCGGCCGAGGAGAGTGCGTCCAGCCAGGAGTGCCGCGCATCGGCCACCAGGGCAGCCGACCGGATCCGCTTCCCCACCGTCAACTTGTACCTGGCGACCACCTGGTTTCCGATAATCCCGACAGCCGCCGCGGCGATACCGAAGCCGATATGGCTTGTGGTCCCGTTCTCGAGGAGCTTGCGCACGCTGATCACCGCCGTCAGGGCGGCGCTGGCCCAGATGACCAGAGCCACGGCGAGCCCGGCCAGATCCTCGGCCCGCTCCCACCCATATGGATGGGTTTCGGAAGGACGGCGCTTGGAGACCCGCAGCCCGACGAAGACGGCGAGCGAGGTGCTGACGTCGGAGAGGTTGTGCAAGGCGTCGCCGAGGAGCCCGACGGATCCACTCAATACGGCTATGGCCAGCTCGATGAAACCAGTGACGCCGAGACCTATGGCCGATACGGCTATCGCGCGATTGGCGTCCCGGCGCTCGGAGAGGTCGTCACCGCGCCCCTGGGATGCAGATGGCTCCGATCCCTGGCTTTGGGTCGTCACATGCATGGCTCAGCTCCCCTCCGGTGGCCGATCGTGGCCAAAAGCCTTGTGCTCCGCGTGGGAGTCCCGGCCGTCCACCAGGCCGCCCGACATGTGTTCGGCGTGGAACAGCGCCTGCTCGGCGAGCCTGCGCACGTGGTCGCTCTCGGCGGCGTAGTAGGCCTTGGTCCCTTCCCGGCGCACCGTGACCAGCCGCGCCAGCCGCAGCTTGGCAAGATGCTGAGATACTCCGGCGGGATTGACGCCGAGATGGCCGGCAAGTTCGTTGACCGAATGCTCGCCGTGCAGCAGCGCCCAGACGATCTTCAGCCTGGTCTGGTCCGCAAGGAGCTTGAAGGTCTCGACGGCCAGATCCAGCTGCTCCTCGCTAGGTTCCCTTCCTATCTGCGTATCCACGCAGATAATTATAGGACCTGGAAACGCCGCGATTGCCACCGAATTAACTTCTTCGGACAAAAAAATGCGGCCACTGGTTGGCGGAGTTGCTCGGCCAGTGGACCGCCTAGGAGCGGCCTCCTGTCACCAGCCGTTCGCGGTCGAACATCGCCGCGACCGCGCGCCATCCGAACCGGTCGATGACCAGCAGCGCGATGGCCAATCCGATCGTGATTCCGACCGAGGCATGGAAGACATTGAAGGTGATAAGGGCCACAACCACCAGGGGAGGGAGGCTGGCCAGCACGCTCAGCTGCTGGGCTGTCCGCACGTCGCCCGAGCGGGTGGAGATGGCGATTCCCACCAGTATCGACCAGCCGGCCAAAAGTGGCGTGAAGACCAGCTGCACCCAGATATGGGATCCCGAATATATGGCCGAGGCCACCACGGGCTGCGCGAAGATGCGGGCGGCGGCCAGGAAGATCCCGAAGACCGCGTAGGAGATCGCAACCGTGGGCACGAATGCCGCCAGGGCCTTTCCGAAGAGGAACTCCTGCGATCCGATAGGGGTGATGAGCACCGGCTCGAGGGTGCCCTGCTCGCGCTCGCCCACCACCGAATAGGCGCTGAGGGAGGAGGGCACGATGGCGGGGATGATGAGCATGTAGAGCAGCGCAAGGCCGATCCGGGCGTTGAATACGGTGCTAGCTGCGTTGACCTTGATGGCGAATAGCTGGATCATGGGGGCGACGGTGAAGACGAGCGGCATCACCGCCATGGTCACGACCACAAAGCGGTTGCGACGATAATCCCTCAGCTCCTTCTTGGACATGGCCCAGATCCGGGTCCAGCTGCCGCTCACTTCCGCTCCGCCCTTTCCTCTTCGCCAACCAGTTGCAAGTAGACGTCCTCAAGGGTGTGGCGGGATTCGGCAATGGAGAGTACGTCCGCCTCCGCCGCCACCAAAGCCCTGGCCACGCCGGGCGCGGCGGCCTCGGGATCGGTAACCTCCAGCCGGTACATCGCGGCCCCTGAGTCGGACCAACCATCGACCCCGGGCAGGCCGGCGAAGAGTGCGCCCGGATCGGCCAGTGGCGCCTTGGTCCGCACGTCCAGCGTCCTGGCGAACAGCTCCTTGCGCAGCTCGTCGGGGCGGCCGATCATGCGCAGGGTGGTGTTGAGGATCGCCACCCGATCACAGAGGCGTTCGGCCTCCTCCAGGCGGTGAGTGGTGAGGAAGATGGTGACTCCCCTCTCGCGCATCCCGGTGATCAGCTCGTGGACCTCGCGGGCCGCGACGGGGTCCAGGCCGGAGGTCGGCTCGTCGAGGAAGAGAACCTCCGGATCGTTGAGCAGCGCCCGGGCCAGGGCCACCCTCTGGCGGAGCCCTTTGGAAAGCGCGCCGCAGAGGTCCTTTGCCCTCTCGAGAAGATTCACGGCCCCCAGGGCCTCATGTATTCGCGCCTTGGTCCCGGACAACCCGTACAGGCCCGCAAAGCACTCGAGGTTTTCCTCCACGGTGAGCCGCAAATAAAGTCCCGGGGACTCGGGCATGATGGAGATCTTCTGGCGGATTGCGGCGCCGTTGGCGGCGCTCAGGCGCATGCCCGCGACCACCGCCGAGCCCGAGGTCGGGGCGATAAGGGTCCCGAGCGTCCTGACCGTGGTCGTCTTGCCCGCGCCGTTGGGCCCGAGGAATCCGAAAACCTCGCCGTAGCCGATCTCGAAAGAGACGTCCGAATAAGCGAGACGATCACCGAAACGCTTGGTCAAGTGCTCGACCGCTAGCGCCGGGCCGCCGGCTTTCCCCGGCGAAGTTTTCGAGCCGCCTGCGCCTTGCGTATTCGCCACCTCGGTCCTTTCATCGGTCGGATGCATCCACCTGCGCACACGCGCAAAAGACGACAATCAAGTGCTAGCACCGCGCGTGAATCCCGTCAACGTGAAGCCGGCGACAACGGCATCGCCAAGCTGCCGTTTCACCGCCGGACACCTTGCACATGCAGTGGGCGGGAGGTGGCCGCGTGGACACGGAGTCTGGTGTGCTGGCACGCACGGTGGCGAGACCCTTGGCTATGGCTCGTTTCCGCCCGCGCGGGCTCCATGGGCACCCGGCTGGGAGCCCGGCATGTTGATGTTGAAGCGCACCCCGACGATGCGTATCGCGAAGCACAGGAGCGCGGCACCGGCGGCGACCGCGCCATCATAGAAATGGAAGGCAAGCGAGACCGCGGTCAACGTCGCTCCCAGGGCCGCGGGCACGGCATACAAACCGCTCGACAGGACGGTTGGCACCCTCCGTATCACCACGTCGCGAAGGGTTCCACCACCTACGCCCGTGATGGTTCCCAGAATCACCGACTGGAACGCGCCCAGATGTGCGGCGTAGGCGGTGGTGGTTCCTGTCACGCAGAACAGTGCCAGGCCGGCCGCGTCGAACACGGTGATCGAGCGCTGCAGCTTGACCCAGATATGGCGGGCCACGAAGGCCGCTAGGCCGGCTCCCCCGCCCACGACCATGTAGCGCCAATCCCTGAATGCCGCGGGCGGAAACGAGCCGATGAGCACGTCGCGAATTATGCCCCCGCCGAGCGCGGTGATGACGGCCAGCACGATGACGCCGACGATGTCGAGATTCTCCGCCTCCATCGCCGTCAGCGCCCCGTTGAGGCCGAAAACGAAGGTGCCCGACAGGTCCAGCACCAGCTGCAGTGTCGAGCCCGTGCTCAAGCCCGACCCCCGCCCGGATCACCGGCCGCGGGAACCCCGAGCCATGCCAGGGCCGCCACCACCAGGGCCTGGATGCCGGTGTCCAGCGTGGGTTGGATCACCGGCGCAAAAAGCGCGGAATGATTGACCGGAATGTCCTGGGCCACCCGGCCGGCCTCCTCGGCCCTCCTGTAGAGTTCGGGATCCGTCCCGCCGATTCCCCAATAGGAGTAGGGTGCCCCGAAAGCATTTGGGATGTCGCTGAAGTCCTCGCTTGCGGACTGCGCCGGCAAAACCAGAGCTCGCTCCCCGAAGAAGTCCCCGAAGGCGCCGGCGACTCGGGCGGTCGCGTCGGCATCATTGTCAGTAACGGGAAACTGGTCGAAGAGTTCATAGGTCGCGGGTTTTGGAGAGCCCGAGGCAAGACATTCGCCCTCGACGATCCGATGAATCGACTCCAACACGGCACTGCGCGTTTCGGGGTTATAGGTCCGGATGTTCAGCTCTATCACCGCATGATCGGCGATGACGTTGCTCTTGGTCCCCGCCTGCAGCTTGCCGACGGTCAGCACCACGGGCTCCCCGGGCCGCGTTTCGCGCGCCACCACCGTCTGTAGGCGCACGACGATCATTGCCGCCAGGACCACCGGGTCTATTGAGACCTGGGGCATCGAGCCGTGCGCGCCACGTCCGTAGACGGTGATGCGCATGCTGTCCGCCGCCGAAAGAACCGGCCCGGCATGCGTCCCCACGACACCGGCCGGTGCGGCCAGGACGTGCTGTGCGAGGGCAACGTCGACCGTGGGCAATAGCCCGGCCAGTCCGCTCTCGACCATCCCGCGCGCCCCGTCCCCCGTCTCTTCGGCCGGCTGGAACACGAAGGCCAGGCTCCCGGCCCACGCCTCCCGATGCGAAGCCAACAGTTGT
>JAKAOC010000231.1 GCA_021823385.1 Actinomycetes bacterium | reverse complement strand
GCTGGCGGCCCTGGTCATTGTGGCGGCGCTCGCGGTGGTGGCGGGCAAGCAGCTGTCGAGGGTACCGGTGAAGATCGTCCGGCGCATCACCGCGGCGGTTCTACTGGTGCTGGCTGTCGTGGCCGGAGCCGCCGCCATCGCCGGCTCCTAAACCCACTGAGCCGACCGCCTCGACGGCGACGTAGCACCGCGTGCCGGAGGCGCACCTTGGATCGGGCTGCTCGAAGCGCTCAAAAGAGGCGGTTGGCTAGCTCGCGCCGGTAGTGACTCCTTCGCGGATCGTCGCTGTCGAGCCCTTCTATCAGTGCGATTACGCGATCGCGGGCCCGGCTGTCCCACTTGACTTTGTTTAGGAGGGTTTCAATCTCGGGGATTGGAACACCCGCCAGCTTTCGGAGCTCCTCTTCCCGCCTTCTTCGGTCGCGTTCCGCGGCCTCTTCGTTGAGCCGGCGGCCTCGCTCGATCATTTTTTCACAGATCGCCTGCTGCTCGGCGCGGTCCTGTCTCTCCTCTTCTTCCGTGGGCTTTCGTTTGAAATAGCTGTCTTCCCACGGCCCGATGCCGGGACGTTCCCCGGCACGCAGACGATAGCGCAATGGCGGAAGGCTTTCGCACATACGTATACCCCTCCCGTGAAATTTGAGATCAAGATATCACCTGGCGCAGCGTTCTCGTTAACGTGTGATGGAATACGATGCGAAAACTGGTGCGTCGCTCTACGAATTACCACCACCGTTGGCGGTCGTACTGTTTCTCTGCCAGGCGGCGAGCAAAGACGTGATCCACAGAGCTCCCCGGGATGCCGAGTTCCGCGAAACGGGCCAAGGATGGAGGGGCTTCGAGCAACGCTTAGAGAGCGACCCTTTCCCGCTTGCCGCTGAGGATTTGCCTGATATTATTCACGACCGGCGCTCCCTTAGAGCACCGAGGTGGACCTAATGCAGGTACTTGCACTAGTAACGGCTTTGGTGGCTATGGTCGTCATGGCGGTGCTCTTGTCCATGGCGATCGGGTTCCTGCTTGGGATGGTGGCTGCGCGCTCAGCTCGACTTGAAGGCGGGGAGGCGCGTAACAAGGCCTGGCTTTGGGCAAGGGCGTCGGCGGTTTGCGGCCCATTCGTAATTGTCTTCGGCCCCATTCTGCCATTGGTTATCGTAACGGTCTTCGTTCTGACGTCGATTGCGTTCTTCGTCACCTTTGCGCTCGCGATGCGCGAAGGCCGCGTCAAGCGAGTTACTTGGCCGAAGCTACTCTTCCTGTCAGCCGCTTTCGGAGTGGCTACGTTGCGGAGGCTGGCCAAGATATCGGTACGGCCACTGTCCCCGCTCCTGCGACTGGTCGGTGCGCCGCTCAGCTAAGGGTCCGTAGTAGGAAGATGCGCAGCGAAGAAGCGACTCAGCGCAGCTCCGGAGTTGACCTCCAGGTCGTCTGACTTCCCTGTGCAGCCATTCACGGTGCCGAGGGTAGGGCAATCCGGTTACGTACTGCCTCCTTTTATCTGCGCTGGATCAGCGGCAACTTGGCACCAACGACAAGATCAGTCCTTCGCACGACATCTCGTCTCGAAAATCTGATATGAATCAGTTGTAGCTCGCTGTTCCGGTGGGGCTGGTGCTGAGTGAATGAAGCCCCCAATTCCGGAGGCCCGATATTACAGCGGTGCCGTAGGCACGAGTGGAGGGGGAATCAGTGACGGTTTCACTGAAGCACGGCGACGTGGTCGACCGATATCTTGAGGTGCTGCCAGGCGCAGGAACCCTTGCCGACACCTTTCTGGACGAGGTGCAGCGTAGTGTCGAGGGCCAGAAATTGGCGGTGAACCTTTCCCGCGACAGCGCCGTCGCCGGCCTCTTCGGGGGCAAGCGAGGAGTCAACAGGCCTGTGCTTCTCGCCACGCCTACCGCGCCCAGCCTCCTGGACTTTTCCCTTTACATCTTCTCGGTGCCCAGCGGCGTGAACTTGACGGTGGGGTGGTATCTCACGGAGGAGGGTCGAGGCAACAAGAACTTTGCCAAGAACCTTGGGGGAGTCGCCGGCGTCATCGGCGCAGCTGCAGCGGTTCATGATTCGATTCGAAATCTGAGCATCTTCGACATGGCGGACTTGCAGGGGATCATGGTGAGCATCCATCAGTTTTCGGTGATGGAGACAATCTTTGCGATCGCCACAAAGGTCAGGTTCGACCACTCGCGCATAGCCCGCCAGAGCAGCGGCTTCTTCAATATCGGTTAGGAGGAACGACGTGATCCTGGCTTCCAGCGGAGACACTTTCTTCAGCATTGTGTTTGCCATATACATCGTGGGATTGTTCATCGCGTTCGGAATTTACTCCCTACTGATCTTTTTTGCCCGAGGCTTCTCAACGGGCCGTTCGGCGCGTAAGCGCGGCCCACAGCACCCCGCGCGCGATTCCTTTCTCTGGCCCTTGACCCTTGTGCGTCTCTTCGCCGGTACCTCCCGACGGGCCGCTGGCGAGCAGGGCGGAGTGGCTGGCTCCGACCCGCAGCCCGTCGGTGGGCAGGAAACGCCGAGCGACGCTGGGTTGGGCGATCTTGAGATCAGGCGGTATGGCCTGATCGACGAGGAAGATACTTAGGCGGGCCAATGACGCTCGCTGATTTCACGGGTAAGGGTGACCGGGATCGTGTCGGCTCCCTCTTCTCGAGTCACGGCTGGGCTTACCGGTGGGATTCGGCGGGATGGGGCGAATCGTACCCCGACCAAGACCACGTTTTCGCGACACGCGAGATCAAGAGCATTGCCGGCGTCGAGGAGTTCGCCCTGGCGGAGGGAACGCCGGTGTTCCCAGACCTGCGGCGCGTTTCCGAGTCGATGCTCATAGCGGCGGGCGGCCGCGGCCGTGGTGCCGCGGTTGAGTTCCGCTACCTGACCGAGCCAAAGGATGGCGCTCCAACGCGGGTCAGGATGTTCGTCACTTTCAAGGCGTTCGGTCGAGCTGATTCGCGTGCTGGACTTGTGGTCCAGGAGGCCGTCGATGCGATCTGTAGCCACCTGCCAAAAGGCTACGAGTGGGGTGAGCCCGAAGAAGTTGCTTTCCCGACCGATGGCACCTTGTTGGAAGTGCGCAAGCAGGAAGAGGTTATCAAGCCCACCCTTCTTGACGTTCCGACCAGCTTTTTCTACCTTGCGCACCCCCTGGGAGGGGACGCCCGAGGTTGGTCGCAACTGGGCCGCGCGCTCGCCGCGGCGAGGGAGAAGGTATTGGTGAGCCTGCTCTTCGCGCCCACATCATTGGATCCCGCGGAACAAGAGGCCATCAACAGGGTTGTGAGCCTCCTAGAACACTACGGCCGACCGCGCCAAGAGCCGGATGTGCGCGGCCTGATGGAGCAGATACCTGCGGATGCGGGAGCGGCGGCGGCGCTGGCTGTCTGGGGCAACTTGCAGACCTCTCTCAGGCGTTGCGTGCTCGGCAGAGCAACGGTATTTGGGCAATATGACGCTGCATTGGCGGTGGCCAAGGCTCTAGCCGCCGCAGTCGGTCTCGGTCCAGAAGATCAAGACTCCGTGCCTCCGGTTGTCCAGCGTCCTCGCGACGTGTACCTGCCTTTTGCGCTCCATTCATTGAGGCTCCTGGACATCGTGCCATGGGGAGGCCACCCAATCTGGGAGGACCAAGAGGCGCCTCAAATCCTGCGGCGCATTCCTTACTTGTATGGCATCTCCGAGGCGTCGACGCTTGCTGTGCTGCCTGTTCCGGACGACCAGGGTGTTCCAGGCTTCCCGCGAGCCAGGCGCGTCATCGGTAGGAGAATGGGCCGGGTGTCGTCAGCCGGCGACGGCTTGCCGATTGGCTATCTCCAACACGAGGGTTCGTCGGGTGGTCCCGCCATTCTTCCGCTGGCTGCAATAAACCGTCACGTGCTCGTGGTGGGTGCGCCAGGCTCCGGGAAGACAATGACGGTTCTTAGCCTGCTGACGCATTTGTGGCGCGAACAGAGGGTTCCCTTCCTGGCGATCGAGCCGAGTAAGACAGAGTATCGATCGCTGCTCGGAGTGCCAGGCTTGGAGGACCTCAAAGTCCTGACTCTCGGCCGTGACGACATTGCACCGTTGCGGATGAACCCGCTTGCCCCGCCCCCGGGGGTCCGCTGCGAGTCTCATATGAGTGCGGTGATGGCGGCACTACGAGCGGCACTGCCCCTTGATCCGCCACTTCCACAGTTGCTCGAGGGTGCGCTCGAAATGAGCTATGAGCAGGCGGGTTGGGATTTCGACACTACCTCCGACCAAGGAATTGCGCCGCCAACGCTCCGCGATCTACTGGAGTGTTACGAACTTGGCTTTGACAGGCTCGAGTACAAAGGAGAGGTGAGGGCCACCCTGATTGCAGCCGTGAAGGTCAGGCTCGGCTCGTTGCTAAAGGGCGCACGTGGCCTGTTGCTCGATACGGTCGAGTCAGTGGACATCGCCGGTCTCTTGGATCAGCCGGTCGTTATCGAACTCGACGAGATTGCCGACTCCGAGGACAAGGCCATCCTTGCCGCCTTTCTGCTCGACAGGATCCGCGCGGCCGCAAGGGCGCGGGGATCCGGCTCCAAGCTTCGGCACGTGACGGTTCTCGAGGAGGCACATAGGCTGCTCGCCAAGGTTGGGGGCCAGGAGAGTGACGGCCCGCGTGGCGCGGCGATTAGGGCATTCTGCGAGGCGATTGCCGAGCTCCGGGCCCTTGGCGAGGGCTTCATAATCAGCAGTCAGAGCCCCGCTGCGCTTGCCGATGCAGCTGTTGCGAACACCGGGACAAAGATTCTTCATCGCTTGGAGAGCGCCGCCGACCGCGACATAGTCCTTGCCGATGTTGACGCCGATGATGATGAACGTAAGGCTGCTGCTCGCCTTGCTCAGGGCGAAGCAGTTATTAAGTGGCCGCAGCTCGATGAGCTTGAGTTCGTCAAGATAATCGCTCCGGATGGCGTCAACAGCGGCCGG
>JAKAOC010000230.1 GCA_021823385.1 Actinomycetes bacterium | reverse complement strand
GGAGCTGAACAAGCTCACTCCCAGCCAACTCCGCGATTTAATGGTGTCAAGGGTGGGCTATTCGCAGGAGCCCAAGACCTTTGTGCAGACCTTCAAGGACTTGGGCCGGAAGGTGAGCGACGTCTTCACCCAGAATCCGTTACATTACTCAGGAAAGCGCACGGAAATTAAGAACCTCGCCGAGGTAAAGAACACCCTCGGCTACGGCGGCGTGAATGACCGGGGGTTCAATTGGATTAACAAGCACGGGGCCTTCTCGAAACAGGGCGACATACGCTCACAGCAGGCTCAGATGAAGTTTCTCGTCGCGCAGTCGCCTTTGAGCGAGCAGGAGAAGGACAGGCTGCTGCAGCTTCTCCCGGGCTACCAACCCCAGGGCACCACCGGCACGCCCACTGCAGGCACGCCCACTGCAGGCACGCCCACTGCAGGCACGCCCACTGCAGGCGGCCAACAAGCCAAGAAGGACCCCAAAGGCAAGAACCAGGAGCACATCGGGGAACTCATGCGGGCGGTGCTCGCAAAGAAGGAGGCCGCTGAAAGCGGTGCCAAAGTCTGATCCCAACGCAGGCGTTTCGCACCGTGGACGAGGTCGCACAGTCATTCGCATAAATGACTGATACCCTGACACCCCCATCCGTCGCAGCGCGTGAGTACGTGTCCACCTACATCGGCGAATACTCAATAGACGAGAGCAAGGGAATATTCTCATGGATCCACCAGGGCGACAGGGTGGCATGGGAAGTCACGCTAAGGGCATTCGACCCCGGGGGGGTGGTCGTTGCCGTATCGAACTGCCCCTTCAAGATCGAGATGCCCGAACGCGCTCTGGTGAATAAGTTCGTTTCGCTGCTCAACTTCCAGAGCACAGAGGCGGTTTTCGCACTGCAACCGGAGCTAGGAGACCTGACCACAAAGACCTCTGTGTTCCTCGGCTCGGAGTTCCTGGCCACCCAGATCGCGCTTCAGGACGCCGTGGGCCTGGTTCGATACGCGGTGGATGTCAACCTCGAGTCGGCCGAGGAGTTATTCGGCGCGGCGGCGCGTCTTACCCAGGGCATCTCGACTGTTGACGCCGAGTTGCAAGCGCTGGAAGGACTCTGACCCTCGTCGGGATTGCCGGCGACAATCCGTACCTGGTATCCCTTTGAGGGCTACGCTTAGCCTGTTCTCCCTTATGAAAGGACGCCCTCTTGCCCGGCACCAGCAGCAAGACCCTCTTGAACTTGACCGAGGAGGTTCTCAAGGACAGCCAGTTCGAGTACGAGCGGATTTCCGATACCGATGCCTACTCCATCGATTACAGTTTCGAAGACGTGAGCTGGATGATCTTCGTCCAGGTTGTCGAGAATCTCGGCCTGGTGATTGCCTACTCGAGCTGCCCGTTCTCGATAGACCAGGAGCACCACTCCCAGGTCATGGAGTTCTCCTCGCGCCTGAACTACGTTCTCTTCGAGGGTGGTTTCGAGATGGACACTGCTGACGGTGACCTTCGTTTCAAAACCTCCGCCTTCGTAGGCTCGGAAGCCTCGCCCACCACCCTGTCCGAGGAGGACATCAAGGCGCTGATCCAGCACACCGTCTTCTCGAACATTTTCGTGGCGACGATTTCATTCCCGTCCGTCGCCAAGATCGTGCGAGGGATAATCTCGGTCGACGAGGCTGTGGTCGCCTCGTCCGACCTGGGCTAGGCGAATCTCGGGCGGAAATGTCGGACACCGGGATCATGCTTACTTCGTAATGACCGACCCCAACACGCCTTTCGACTCACAACTCCTGTTGCGCGCCGGTCTGTTGGCCCGGAGCCGGCAGATGGCATCCGTAGGTGATAACGGATCTGAGGCTCTGGAGAGCTTCGTGGCCATCCTCACCGCCGCTATCGGCCTGGAAGAGCCGGAATTGATCGCGCCGGCGCTCGCCCAAGCTGAAGTGAAGATGGGTGCGGCGGGCCTGACAGCCCCGATCGACCGGATCTCCTATTTTGCCGGCCTCAGCCAAACAGAGCGTGACCTGGTGACCGTTCTGGCCGCCATGCGTGTCGCCCGCGACAGGGGTTACCCCGTCCCGCAGGGCGAGAACGGCGCAGTTGGCATCGAGTTCGCGCAAGAAGTGGTCGGCTTGCGCAGCGGCGTCGAATCGATTTTCGACGCCGAAGGTGCGCTTTACGACTACGGAGTAGTCGCAAGGCATGGTGGGCCGGGCCGGGCCGATTCCTTCGTTCAATTGCGAACCCACGCCCTGGCCCAGCTCCGCGGAATCCGCGCGTGCAGTCCGGAACTCGAGGACGCCGAATCCGCGCTTCCAGAAACGCTCCCATTCGGCCTAGATCTCCCGCCCGCGCTAACGCGCTCGGACTTCCTGTACGTGCGCGGCACCACGGCTGGGCTTGCGCTGTACCGCATTGCCCAGCTATTGGAGTCCGGCGGGCGAAGTGACGCTCGCTGGCTCGACCTGCGCAAGGCGGGCGAGGAAGACGATGCCGCCAGGCGGCTCCGCATCGCCTGCCTGGACGCATTCGTCAACGGAACCACCTTGGTTGTGGGCCCCATCACCCAACTCGCAGAATCCTCACCGCTACTATTGCGTGGCCTGCAGGATCCACGGGCCAGCGTCGCGATCTTCGGAACGGTTCCCTGGGAGCATGCCTACCTCGGGTTCGACCCCTACTGCTGGGAAGCTCCACGCCTGGATGAGGCCGAAGCGGCGATGCTATGGGAGGGGGCTCTGGGAGAGCGTGCAGGCGAAGAAGTTATTGCGGGACTTCGCCATTTGCCCCTCCAGCCCGAGCAGATACGAGAATCGGCACGGGTGATCGATCTCGAGACCGGAGAGCGCGAAGGCGGGGTCGAGACCGGCGAAATAATCGGGGCTATCCGGAGTGTGAGCTTCGAGCGCCTGGGAACCTTGGCCCGGCGCGTCAGCCCCAAAGTGTCATGGGAAGACCTTCTTCTCCCGGACAACGTCACGCGCCAGCTTCGTTGGATGTGCGATCGTTATCGCCACCGCCATCTCGTGGCCCGAGAATGGCGCCTCAAGCCGGGAGGTGGCCGCGGAGTAGGCGTGTCGGCACTTTTCACCGGTGATTCCGGCACCGGCAAGACTCTGGCAGCCGAGGTCGCCGCTGCGGAGCTTGGCCTGGAGATGCTGGTAGTAGACCTCTCGTCCTTGGTGGACAAGTACGTAGGCGAGACCGAAAAGAACCTCGAGAGGGTCTTCTCCGTGGTCGAAAACGCGCCTGGGCTCCTCTTTTTCGACGAAGCCGACGCCGTGTTCGGCAAGCGCTCGGAGGTCAAGGAATCCAACGACCGCTTCGCCAACGTCCAAGTCTCCTACCTGCTGCAGCGCCTTGAGGCATTCAACGGCTTGGCAATACTCTCGTCCAACCTCAAGGCCAATATCGACCAGGCATTCATGCGCAGACTGGACCTCGCCATCGACTTCCCGATGCCCGACATCGAGATGCGGGCGCGACTTTGGCGGGAGTTCCTCAGGTCCGTGCCGATCGAGGACGACATCGAGTGGGACTTTCTGGCCTCAAACTTCGAGATGCCGGGCGGCAATATCAGGGCTGCCACCTTGAGCGCCGCCTACCTGGCGGCGGCCGAGTCGCGCAAGGTTGGTATGCGCGACCTGATGGTCGGCCTGGTACTCGAATACCGCAAGCTTGGCCACCTCTTGAGCGAATCCGAGTTTGCGCACTGGAGCGCCTTGGTCAAGTGGGTCTGAGCTTTGCGGGCTCGTTCCTTTACGGCGGCGTCAAACTAAAAGGGCGGCCCCACGGGGCCGCCCTTTGATCGAATTTCGGCAGGCTACCTTTTTCGTGCTCTCAGGAGAACGAAGAGCCGCACCCGCAGGTGCGAGTGGCGTTGGGGTTTGAGATGTGGAAGCCCGCGCCCTGAAGACCATCACGGTAGTCAAGGGTGGCACCCTTGAGATGCTCCAGCGAGCTGGCGTCGACAACCACCTTGAAGGTGCCCTTGTCGCCGACGACATCGCTGACGATGTCGTCATCGGCTATCTCGGAATCGAAGAACATGTCATAGGAAAAGCCCGAACAGCCGCCCGGCTTCACCGCCACGCGCAGGAAAAGGGCATCGGTTCCGCCCTCCTCTGACAGCAGCTCCGCCACCTTCGACGCTGCCGGGGGCGTGACGATGATCGCGGTCGGCTTCTTTCCGATCTTGATTGCGGTACCAACAGACAACTCTTAACCACCTTGGCCTAAAGCATTACGGTTCCCTCGGATACCGAAGTTATCCGAAGTGCGAGCCGCTGCGCTAACGCATTGGCCGCCTTTTAGAAATAATTCTACACCGGTAGGAGAAATTCTGTCCTCGCGGTTTTGCCCCGTTAGGCTGGAAACCGCCGGAGGCCGCCGGATGACACACCCAGCCTCATTCCACGGCAGAGTACTCCCGACCGAGGCACCTCAGTGACTGAGCCAGAAAAGGCAATTCGAGCTGCGCTCGCCGGCGTCACGGATCCAGAGCTGGGCGTCGGGATAGTCGAGCTCGGCATGATCGGAGAAATCCGCGTCGACGACGACCGCGCGCGCATCCAACTGGCCCTGACCACTCTGGCATGCCCATTGCGAACGCGGATCCAGGACGAGATACGCTCCAAGGTCGAGGCCGCCCATCCTGGTCTCGATGTCACCTTCGAGGTGGTCCAGATGGACGCGGGCCAGCGTAGCCACGCAATGACACTCGCCCGGGTCCGCGCCGCCGAAGCCGCACCCATGACGTCGGTCCCGGCAGCAAGCCAAGTCATTGCGGTGGCTTCAGGAAAGGGTGGCGTCGGAAAGTCAACCCTCACCGCCGCACTGGGCACGGCCTTGGCCAGGGCCGGCTATATCGTTGGCCTGCTCGACGCGGACATCTGGGGGTTCTCACTTCCCAAGCTGCTCGGCGTGGAGGCCCGCGCCGCCGCCAGTGGGACCACGGAGAAATGGCAGATCGAGCCGGTACGAATTAAGGCCGG
>JAKAOC010000229.1 GCA_021823385.1 Actinomycetes bacterium | reverse complement strand
CGAGGCGGAGCGGGTGCTCGGCGAGTATCGCGAGCAGCTGGCCGAGGCCCGGCGCGAGGCGACCCGCATCATCGAGGAGGCGCGCAAGACCGCAGAGGTCCTGCGCCGCGACCTGCTCGCCAAGGCGGAGGAGGACGCGACCGAACTGCGCGCCCGCAACGACGAGGCTCTTGCCTTCGAGCGTGAGCGGGTCGCGGTCGAGCTCCGCGCCGAAATGGCCAAGCTCGCCGTCGACATCGCGGAGCGGGTCATCCGCGCCGAGATCGACCGTCGCGCGGCTGACGCCATCGTGCAGCAGTTCCTCGCCGAGATTGGAGCGCCGCAGTCTTGAGAGAGCAGCTTCGCGGATTCGCAATGGGAGTGAAGTTCCTGGCCGCCCAGGAGGGCGTTGCCAGCCTTTCCTCCGAAATGGAGCGGGTTTCCGAGCTCTTCGACACCCAGGCCGCTTTGCGCGAGGTCTTCTCCGACCCCAGCATCGAGACCTCGGTCAAGCAGGGAATCCTCAGGGATCTCCTGGGGGGCGTTGTCTCGGCCTACTCCCTGCGTATCCTGTTCGAGGCGACCGAGCTCGAGGAGCCCGGCAGGCTGGCGGAGGCACTTGCCCAGCTGCCCGGGCTGCTCACCCATCCCATAGAAGAGGCCACCGGGGCGCTCACCACCACCGCCAGGGTGCGGGCGTTCACCCGGGCCCTCTTCTCCGCTATCGAGGACCGTGCCCGCCTGGGCGCGATCGAGCACAAGCTTTACGAGCTCGCCGACGTGGTGACCTCCAATTCCCGCCTGCGCAGAGCGCTGTCGGGGATTGGCACCGTCGCCGCCCAGCGGATCGGTATTATCGACGACCTCCTCGGCTCGGATGCCGATGCGATCTTCGTCGAGTCGCTGCGATTCGCGGCCTCGGCCGGGCGCATCCGTGACTTCGTCGAGGTGGTCGGGCTCATGGCCGAGATCGCCGCCGCCCTGCGCAGCACGCGGGTGGCAGAGGTGCACGTGGTCAAGCCTCTAACCGATGCGGACACCGCCCGCCTCGCCGACGCGCTGTCGGCGGCCAGCGGTGTGTCGGTCGAGATCCATGAGGTGATCGACGAGAACGTAATCGGCGGTGTGCTGGCCATGGTGGGTGACACCATCTATGACGGCAGCGTGCGGCACAGGTTGGACCAACTAAGGAGTCGCCTCGGCATGGCGACCGTGGCGAGATAGGACCAGATCAACCAATGACTGAGTTGTCAATCAGCCCAGACCAGATCGCAAGCGTTCTGAAGGCCCGTCTCGAGGGGTACGCCCCCACGGTGACGGGCGAGCAGGTCGGGCGGATACTGGAGATCTTCGACGGGATTGCCCGTGTCTCGGGGCTTCCCCAGGTCGGCGTCAACGAGCTCCTCGAGTTCGAGAACGGCTCCCTCGGCCTCGCCCTGAACCTGGACGAGGACACCATCGGGGCAGTCGTGCTCGGCACCGGCGAGGGCATCGACGAGGGCCAAGTGGTTCGCTCCACCGGCCGCATCATCGCGGTGCCCGTTGGAGATGGTCTGCTCGGGCGCGTCGTGAACGCCCTTGGCGAGCCGATCGACGGCAAGGGGCCGATCCAGGCGACCCAGACCCGGCGCCTCGAGGTCCAGGCTCCCAAGATCACCGAGCGCAAGCCGGTTACCGAGCCGCTGCAGACCGGCATAAAGGCCATCGACTCCATGACCCCCATCGGCCGAGGCCAGCGTGAGCTGATCATCGGCGATCGCAAGACCGGCAAGACCACGGTGGCTCTCGACACCATCATCAACCAGCGCGGCCAGGGCGTTAAGTGCATCTACGTGGCTATCGGCCAGAAGAACTCCACGGTGGCCTCTTCGGTGGCCGTTCTCGAGGAGCACGGGGCCATGGACTACACGGTGGTGGTGGACGCCTCCGCCTCCGACGGCGCCCCCTACAAGTTCCTCGCCCCCTATGCGGGCTGTGCCATGGGCCAGCACTGGATGGAAAGCGGCGAGCACGCCCTCATCGTTTACGATGACCTCTCCAAGCAGGCTGAGGCCTATCGCCAGCTTTCGTTGCTGCTTCGCCGTCCGCCCGGCCGCGAGGCCTATCCGGGCGACGTCTTCTATCTGCACTCCCGCCTGCTCGAGCGTGCTGCCAAGCTCTCGGAAGAGAAGGGTGGCGGCTCGTTGACGGCTCTGCCGATCATCGAGACCAAGGCGGGCGACGTCTCCGCCTACATCCCCACCAACGTCATCTCCATTACCGACGGCCAGGTCTACCTGGACGCCGACCTCTTCTACTCCGGTGTCCGCCCCGCCATCGACGTGGGCATCTCGGTCTCCCGGGTGGGTGGCGCGGCCCAGATCAAGGCCATGCGCGCCGTCTCGGGAACCATGAAGCTCGACCTCGCCCAGTTCCGCGAGCTCGAGGCCTTCGCAACCTTCGGCTCCGAACTCGACAAGGTCTCCCAGGCCCAGCTGGACCGGGGATATCGCCTGACCGAGATCCTCAAGCAGGGGCAGAACGCCCCGGTTCCGGTCGAGGAGCAGGTCATCTCCATCTTTGCCGGCACCAACGGCAAGGTCGACGACGTGCCCGTGGGTGCGGTGGCCAAGTTCATCGAGGAGATGCTCGAGTACTTCCGTGCCAACGGCAAGGAGATCCTGGAGACAATCCGCAGCACGGGCCAGCTGCCGGACCCGGCTTCCATCAGCGCGCTGATCGACCGGTTCAAGGAAGGCTTCGATGCGAGCCTGGCCACCGCGGCCTCCAAGGAGAGCTAACAAGTGGCAGGCGGGCAGGAGCGGATTCTCCGCAGGCGCATCAAGAGTGTCCAGGCTACCAAGAAGATAACCAAGGCGATGGAGCTCATCGCCGCCTCGCGCATCGTGAAGGCGATGAACCGGATCAACGATGCGAGGCCGTATCTGAACGCCATGACCAAGGTGGTCGAGGACCTGGCCGCATCCTCCGGGCTTCCCAAGAGCCGCTACCTCGCCGACCCCCGGCCCGGACCTCGCGGGATGCTGGTGATCACCGCCGACCGCGGCCTGTGCGGGTCATTCAACTCTGCCGCGCTGCGCATGGTCGAGAAGGCGGTCGCCCAGCCGGGCGCCCAGGCCAAGATCGTGGCGGTGGGCAAGAAGGCCCACGGGTTCTTCCGTTACCGGGAGATCCCGGTCGAGCACCAGGTGCTGGGTGTAACCGACCGCCCAACCTATGCGCACGCCCAGGAGATCGCCCAGACGGTTCTCTCCTTGTACGACAGTGGAGAGGTGACCACCGTGGACGCCTTCACCACCCGCTTCTTGTCGGCCGGCTCTCAGCGCCTCGAGGTGATTCCCATCCTGCCCATCGACCCGGAGAAGTTCGTGTCCGGGACCCGTGGGCAGAGCCTGGACTTCGAGATCGAGCCCTCTCCGGAAGAGCTGATCGATCCGCTGCTTCGCCTCTATGTGGAGGAGATGATCTTCGCGCTGCTCTTGGAGGCGTCCGCCTCCGAGCACGCCTATCGCCAGCGGGCGATGAAGTCGGCGACCGAGAACGCCGAGGAGCTGATCAAGAAATACACCCGCATCATGAACCGGGCGCGCCAGGATGCCATCACCACCGAAATCATGGAGATCGTCGGAGGCGCAGAGGCGCTGCGCGCCAGCGACGACCTGGAGGAGCTCGAGTAGCCCCGGGGCACCGACCCCGCAAAAATTGTGCAGGGCCGGCCGCTTCGAGGCGGAGCCGGCGTTTACGAGGAGTTTGAATGACAATCGTGGCAGAGAATCAGGTGGCGTTGGAAGATGGGCGCGTGGTCGCCATCGTCGGCCCCGTCATCGACGTGGAGTTCCCGCCCGACGCCATCCCCGAGATCAACACCGCCCTCGAGGTTGACCTGGTGCTGGACGGCCAGCAGATCACCGTCACCGCCGAAGTGGCCCAGCAGATCGGCGACGGCCGCGTCCGTTGCGTCTGCCTGCGCCAGGTGGATGGCCTCAGGCGAGGCGCGGTGGTTCGCAATACCGGCCGTGGCATCAGCGTGCCGGTGGGGGACGCCGTGCTGGGGCACGTCTTCAACGTCATCGGCGAGCCGCTTGACGTGCCGGTGGTGGAGGGTATCGCCGAGCGTTGGGCCATCCACCGCGATGCCCCCGGATTCGACCAGCTCGAGCCCAGGGCCCAGATGTTCGAGACCGGCATCAAGGTTATCGACCTTTTGGAGCCTTACGTGCAGGGTGGCAAGATCGGCCTCTTCGGTGGCGCGGGCGTGGGCAAGACGGTGCTGATCATGGAGATGATCAACCGCGTGGCCCAGCAGCATGGCGGCGTCTCCGTCTTCGCGGGCGTGGGCGAGAGGACCAGAGAAGGCACCGACCTCTGGATAGAGATGCAGGAGTCCGGCGTCATCGCCAAGGCGGCTCTGGTCTACGGCCAGATGGACGAGCCCCCGGGCGTGCGCCTTCGGGTGGCGCTGTCGGCTCTCACCATGGCCGAATACTTCCGTGACGTGAAGAACCAGGACGTGCTGCTCTTCATTGACAACATCTTCCGCTTCGTCCAGGCCGGCTCAGAGGTCTCCACCCTGCTTGGCCGCATGCCTTCCGCGGTGGGTTACCAGCCCACCCTGGCGGACGAAATGGGCGAGCTGCAGGAGCGGATCACCTCCACCAAGGGGCGTTCCATCACCTCCCTGCAAGCGGTCTACGTGCCGGCCGACGACTACACCGACCCGGCGCCTTTCACCACCTTCACCCACCTGGACGCTACCACCGAGCTCTCCCGCGCCATCGCCTCGATGGGTATCTACCCGGCGGTGGATCCATTGGCCTCCACCTCCAACATCCTGGCCCCCCACGTCGTGGGCCAGCGCCACTACGACGTGGCCCGGCGCGTGCAGGAGGTGCTGCAGCGCTACAAGGAGCTGCAGGACATCATCGCCATCCTGGGCCTGGACGAGCTCTCCGAGGAGGACCGGGTAACGGTCTCCCGGGCGCGCAAGATCCAGCGCTTCCTC
>JAKAOC010000228.1:3638-4987 GCA_021823385.1 Actinomycetes bacterium | reverse complement strand
GCTTGAAGGTGAACTTTTCCGCCATGTCGTCGAGAACCGCTGATATCTCCGTGACGGTCAACTCTCCGGCGTTGCGATGCGGAATGGCGCGCGCTCGGCAATGCCGGCAATGCAGCTGGCACGCCTTTGTCACTTCCCACGTGAGGACGTGCATCGACTTCGAGAGATCCATGGTCAACCTCCATGAGGGTCCTGCACCTGGAGCCCGCTCGGCGGGTCCCAATAGCGACGCTATACCCCGAGGCAAGCCGGGCTTAGGGCAGTTCGTCCCTAAGCGGTTCGTTGAGGCCAATGAACAGGACGACCGTCCGCGGTGTCCGAGAGGGAGCCCGCCGCGGTTACTCGACCGTCACCGTCTTGGCGAGATTGCGGGGGCGGTCGACGTCATATCCGAGCCCTCGCGCCACGTGGTATGCGAAGATCTGCAGCGGGATCACGTCGATCATTGGCGCGAATAGGGGATGCACCTGAGGAACGGCGACAAACGACTCGCCTCCGCGCGCCACCTCGGCATCGATCGGGTTGCCAACCAGGATCACCTCGGAGCCACGTGCGCGGACCTCCTCGACGTTGGCCAGCAGCTTTTCGTGGAGGCGGGTGCGAGTGGCAATCACTACAACTACGGCGTTTTCATCCAGCATCGCGATTGGGCCGTGCTTCAGCTCGCCCGCGGGGTAGCCCTCTGCGGGAAGGTACGAGATCTCCTTGAGTTTCAGCGCACCCTCGAGGGCCACGGGATAGCCGACGTGCCGCCCGATGAAGTAGAAGCGTGAGATGTTCGCGTGCTTGCGGGCCAAGTCAGCGAGCGAGTCCCACAGCTTCAGGGTCTCGTCCATCTTGGCGGGGATCTCCTGGAGTTGCTGGTAGAGCTCAGCCACCTCCTGGGGATAGAGATGGCCGCGCAGGCGGGCCAGTTCAAGGGCAAGGAGCATTAGGGCGCCGATCTGCGCGGTGTGGGTCTTGGTGGCGGCGACTCCCACCTCGGGCCCCGCCCGGGTATAGAGGACGGCATCTGCCAAGCGCGCCATCGAGGAGCCGACCACGTTGCAGACAGCCAGGGTCTGTGCCCCAAGGTTCTTGGCCTCGTGAAGCGCGGCGAGCGTGTCCAGCGTCTCTCCGGACTGGCTCACGGCGACCACCAGCGTCCGCTCGTCCACCACCGGGTCCCGATACCGGAACTCGGAGGAGATGTCGAGCTCCACAGGAAGCTTGGTCCAGTGCTCGATCGCGTACTTGGCCACCATTCCGGCGTGATAGGAGGTGCCGCATGCGACGATGAAAACCTTGTTTATGCGTGCCCACTCGTCGGCGTCGAAGGCGGTCACGTCGAGAGCGAGCGCGCCATCCGC
>JAKAOC010000228.1:0-3628 GCA_021823385.1 Actinomycetes bacterium | reverse complement strand
GCCGGCAACGGTGTCGCGCAGCGCCGCCGGTTGCTCGAATATCTCCTTCGACATGAAGTCGTCGAAACCAGCGCGCTCGGCCGACTCGAGTGTCCAGCTGACACTGAACTCCACCAGAGGAACGGCCTGAAGCGCAAGATCGGTCATCGAGGCACCTTCGGGGCCGACGATAACCAGATGTTCGTCATCGATATGGAAGAAGGACGACGCACGGTCCAGAATCGCGGGAATGTCCGATGCCAGGTACCAGGTTTCTCCGTCGGTGCCGAGCACCATGGGGGCCATCCGCTTGAAACCGACCAGCACCCCGGGCTCATCGACGCTGGTCACCACAAAGGACATCGCCCCCCGCATGCGTGCCGCGATTGCCGCGACCGCCTGCGCGAGGGAGGCGCCACCGCGCATCTCCACTTCCACCAAATGCGCGATGACTTCGGTGTCGGTCTCCGAGGAGAAGACGTGCCCCTTGCCGAGCAGCTCTTCCTTCAGCCCTCGATAGTTTTCGACGATGCCGTTGTGGACGATGGCCACACGCTCGGTGCAGTCCATATGCGGATGCGCGTTGAAGAGAGTCGGAGCCCCGTGGGTGGCCCAGCGTGTATGCCCGATGCCTGCGTAGATCTCCCCCGCATGTGCGGAGGCCTCCTTGTCCAAGGCGAGAAGCGACTTGGTACCACCAGCGGCGCGGTAGCGCGAGAACCCGCCCTCGCGATCATGGACAACGACTCCCGCGGAGTCGTATCCGCGGTACTCGAGGCGGTGAAGACCCGAGGTCAGCACCTCCACCGAAGCTCGTTTCCCGGTCACGGCAATGATCCCACACACGCCATATCAGGCTAATCGGGAGCCGCCGACCGCGGCGGACAGGCTGCTCCGGGTGTTAAGCGCGCTGATTCATCCCGCTGACGCGGGCTGATTCATACTGCCCGCGAAGTAGGTCGCCACGTCGCAGGCCGTCTGGTCGGGTCCACATTGCACCTGCAGTATGAACTTGTCCCCCGCATTCAGCACCGCCGGCGTCTTGAAGCTAAAGCTCTGGCTGGTAAGCGAAAGCAGGTCGAAGATGAAAAGCGGCCTTGTCGTCGACGAGGAGGCGACGTACTGCTCGATTCGCACATAGCCGACCCCTCCGGCAAGGTTCTCCACCACCAGGTCCGTGAGGGAAAGAGTGCTACTTGCCGGAATCACATAGCTGGTCGAGTTGGAGGAGCCCGGCTGCGCGATTGTCTCCAGCGTGTCGTTGAAATTCACGTTGACGAACTTGGGCGGAGGTGCCGCGGTGGTGGTTGTGGAGCTGGTGGTGGTGGTCGAGGAGAGCGCCTTCACCTGGGAGGACACCGTGGAGACCTGCGAGGCCGCCTGGGAGAGTGCCGAATTCACGTTGGAGACCTTCTGGCTGAGCGCGCTCGAGGCCTGGTTCTGGGCCGCTATCGAGGGTGCGAGGGCGGACACCGCGACGTTCTTCACCGCCGGCTTGACGAGCGCGAACCAAATGGCCAGAGCCGCGGCAATCGCCAGCAGGGCCAGGCCGAGCCTGGAAAGGACCGGCCGTTGCGACATCTGCCCGTCGACGGAGACCGGATCTGCCCCGTCCTGGAGCACCTGGACCTTGAAGCGGTGCTGACGTTGCTGGCCCCTGAAGATCTTCTTGCGCGGCCGTATGCGGATCTTGACAAAATGGGACTTGCCCGGGATCAGCTGCATGGTGCGCGGGCGCACCATGAACGCGAGCGAATCGCTCGGGTCTCGAGTGACCACCGAGACGTTGGCGGGCGTGTTTCCGCGTGAGTCCACCGCCAACGACATCCGCGCCCGCACCCTGCCGCTCACCGACTGGGGTGCAAGGTCGACCTTGATGTCGTTGTAGGTGCCGACCTTGAGGTTCCCCTCCTCGACCACCGAGCTGTCGGGCGAGTTCATAGGCACCACCATGGCGCCGAAACGGGTGTCGCCTGGCTTGACGTCCGGGTTGCGCGGTGGCGCGAAGGTGATCTTCACCTTTTGGGAGGTGTTCGGGAAAAGCGAGACGCTCTGAGGTTCAAAAGTCATCCATGGTGCGGCGTCGCCGACCGGGGAAAAATTGAACTGCTCGACAATGTCTCCCGTGTTGTAGACGGTCAGCGATGTCTCGGCATTCTTGCCGGGATCCACTGATACGTCGCCGGAATCAAGGACGGCCACTACCGACAAGACTCAACTCCCGTTATCACGCCCATCAGGGCACTAGGTGTTCGGGTTCTCAAACTTGGTTCACCTGCAACTGTGTATCGCTCGCCGGATCCAGTTCGCCCGAGCCCTCAATCAGGTTCGAGACGCTGGGGACCCAGATGTTTATGGGCTGGCTCGAATTGGCCGGTGTGGGAGCGTTGCCAAAGACGCCCACAGTCGCCTGAGAATTGACGACGGCGCTCATCCCTCCGGAGTTCACCGAAATGCTGGCGTTGATGGAGTTGACCACCACCACATCCCCCGAGGCGCTCGAGGAGAAGGTCGTGCTCGCACCATAACCACCGATCATGACCGTGGCAACATTGGGCGCCCCCACCATATAGGCGCTGGCCGAGAAGCAAATGTACTGCTGGCAAAAGGCCGCCTGGCCCAACTTCATCTCGTCCACCAGCTGTGTGACCAGCTGGGTCCCGTAGAACCCGCCCACCGCGATGGGCCAGTAGCCCATCTCGAGCACTCCCGGCCGGTACCCGCCGATGAGCACGTCGCAGCTCGACTGCGAGCCCGGGGCGATGTTGCAGGATGCCTGGGAGCCGATCACGTTCACAATGCCGTCGATGGCAACCGTGCCAGGCTGGCCGTTCAACAGGTATCCGTCGTTTGACGCATATCCGTTCTGCAGGTCCACCTGTGCAGGCACGTAGTTACAGGTTTGGTTTGGCTGGGTGGGCGGGCAAAGTGAGCCGTTGGAAAGATCCAGCGTTGTAAATCCGCTCCCTCCGTGCACCGTGTTGTTCCCAGGTCCCGTCTCGAAGGTGGTGTTGCCACCCGTGCCAATAAGGGTGTCGCCACCGCCCAGGCCCACCACCAGCGAAGTGCCCAGTCCGGCCGTAATGGTTACCGTGCCCTGCGAGCCCACCAGCACGTCGTTGTTATTGGAGCCAATGATGCCGGAGACCTTGTTGGAGGAGCTCTGGTTGAGCGTCACTCCACCTCCCCAGCCACCCGAAACGGTGTTCGGCCCGACGGGCGGCAATCCGGCACTGCCGGGGGAGAAGCCCGATGGGCTCACGTAATGGGTCTGGTTAGGGAGCTGAAGCGCGTAGGTAAGAGAGATGTTTACATAGACCGCACCTGGCGCTCCTGCCATGTCGAGGATCTCCGCCGTGGAAGTCGAGGGGTTGATGGTGACATATGAGCCTGGCGGGGAAGCCGGGACGAAGTAGTCGGTGCCGGGCGTGCCCGTGAGAGTGCTGGTGCCGGGCCCGGACACCTGATAGCTCACTCCAAACGGCTTGCCGCTCTGCACGGTGACTGAGATCCCGGCGGTACCGTCCTCGACCACGTTGTTGCCACCGGTGAGGACGACGTTGGTTGGAGTTGAGCCCGATGCCCCATGGATGACATTGAAGGCGCTCGCCCCAGTGGTCGGCATTACGACGGTCCCCACGAGAGATCG
>JAKAOC010000227.1:1892-5018 GCA_021823385.1 Actinomycetes bacterium | reverse complement strand
AGAGCGCCAAAGAGCTGAACACAGCCATTCACGGTTCGTTCTCCGAGGACGAGGTCTACCGGATCGACCACTTCCTGGGCAAAGAGGCGGTGCAAAACATTCTCGCCCTGCGCTTCGCCAATGGCATATTCGAGCCTGCTTGGCATCGCTCGTTCCTGGAATACGTCCAGCTCGACGTACCCGAAACGCTCACCATCGAAGGCCGAGGCGCCTTTTACGAGGAGACCGGGGCATATCGGGACATGATCGTCACGCATCTCTTGCAGGTGCTTGGTTTCCTGGCAATGGAGCCCCCCGAAAAGCTTGACGCCCGCAGCCTCAATGCGGCCAAGAACAATGTCTTCGCCGCGCTCCGACCTTTGACGAAGGCGGACGTGGTCTTTGGCCAATATGAGGGCTACCTGCAGGAGCCGGGAGTTGCGGCGGGCTCTCGGACGGAAACACTGGTTGCCGCCAGGGTCTGGATTGACAACGATCGCTGGTACGGGGTGCCATTTTACCTCCGCACGGGAAAGGCGATGGGGGCGGAAAAGTCCGTGGCCACGCTTGGATTCCGCGTGCCGGACCTCGGGCGTTTCGAGGAAGCAAATGTGCCGCTGCGGGGAACCGCCTCCAACCAGCTGGTGCTCGACTTGGGCGATCCCGGCTCCATCGAGGTCGCCTTTCTTGCCAAGACACCGGGCGTCACGATGGATGTTGCGCCGGCCTCACTGAGTTTCAGCTATGCCGAAAGCTTCAACATGCGTTACGAGCTCGCTGCCTACGAAAGACTCCTGCATGACGCGCTGCTCGGTGACCGCACGCTCTTCAATGCCGCCGAGGGCATCGAAAGGCTTTGGGAGGCGTCGGCCCCGCTACTGGAGGATCCGCCTCGGCCCGTTGCATACGCCAAGGGGACTTTCGGGCCCGACGAGGTCAATAAGCTCATCGAGCCCTACTCGTGGAAGCTGGGCTGAGGCAAGGGCCTACTCCCCGTCCTGCGCGCTTTCGTCGACGCCGTCGGAGAAGATGCGGCTCTTCATGAAATCGTCGGCCTCGATCGTCATCAGGTCGGCCTTGGTTAGCATTCGCCCGCGCGAGTTGAAAAGCCGGTTGGCCTGGCGTAGGCGTGCCCGGTCGAGCGCATTCCGGATGGAGCGCGCGTTGGCGAAGTTGGGCATCTCCATACGCTTTACTACGTACTGGGCAAACACGCCCTCAGCTTCTTCGCTCATGCGGTAGCTCGATTCGGCCAGCATCAGCTTGGCGATCTGAACCAGCTCGGGCGGGTTGTAGTTCGGGAAGTCGATGTGGTGCGCTATGCGCGAGGACATCCCGGGGTTCGACTCGAAGAACTTGTCCATGCGGTCTTTGTAGCCCGCGAGGATCACCACCAGGTCATCGCGCTGGTTCTCCATCACCTGCAGGAGGATCTCGATGGACTCGGCGCCGTAGTCGCGCTCGTTCTCGGGCTTGTACAGGTAGTAGGCCTCGTCGATGAAGAGAACCCCGCCCATCGCCTTCTTGAGCACCTCGCGCGTCTTGGGCGCGGTGTGGCCGATGTACTGGCCGACGAGGTCGTCGCGAGTCACTGCGACCAAGTGGCCCTGCCTTACGTAGCCAAGGCGGTGGAGAATATCGGCCATGCGCATGGCCACCGTCGTCTTGCCCGTCCCGGGATTGCCGGTGAAGGACATGTGCATCGAAGGGTTGCCGGCCGTCAGGTCGAGTTGGCGCCGCAGCTTGTCTACGAGCAGAAGAGCCGCGATCTCGCGGATTCGCGTCTTGACGGGCACCAGGCCGATCAACTCGGCATCGAGGCGGTCTAGGACGTCCTGGATCTCGGATTCCCGGTAGACCGCGTCAATATCGATTTCGTTCAACTCCGAAGACTTGTTCTCCGTGTCGCTCATTTCTCTCCACCCGTTCGACTTGCTGGCTGGTACAAAAAGGACGCGGCGCCCTCGGGCGCCGCGTCCAGATTTGGCTTGCGGGCCCCTGTCTTAGTAACGCTCGCCCTCGGGCTTGTCCGTGGCGTAGCTGTGGAATCCGTAGCGGATCTCGCGTCCCTGTCCCTCGTGGCGCGAAAGGCCGAAGCCTGGCTCGTTGGGGGGGCGGTTGACGATGAAGCTCATCGCGGGACTCTCGACTCCGCGGGTCGAGTTGAAGGCCATTACCCGAATGTAGTAATCGGGAAAGGTCTTGCGTGCCTCATTGACCTCCATGAGGATCGCGGCTGGATCCTTGAGGTCGAACATGGGCAGTCCGAACATCTCCCAATACGTGTTGCGCGGGTGGGGGTCGTCGGTGTACTCGATACTGACCGCCCAGCCGTGGGCAAGGGCCCACTTGATCTGCGCGGAGATCTGCTCGTCGGTCAAGTCGGGCAGGAAGGAGAACTGGCCCTGGGTCAGCCTGCCGGTCGGGTTGGTGATCATTTGTCTCAGCTCTCTCTTTCTTAGATGCTGCCGGTCGTGGTGGGAACGAAGTCGGGAGTGTCGGTCGAGGCGTAGTTGAAGGTGATGTCCTTCCAGGTGTCCAGAGCTGCACGCAGCGGCGCGCAGGTCTTGGCTGCATCGTCCAGGATCTTGGGACCCTCGTTCAGGTAATCGCGCCCCTCGTTGCGGGCCATGATCATGGCCTCGAGGGCGACGCGGTTCGCGGTTGCGCCGGCCTGCACGCCCATGGGGTGGCCTATGGTGCCGCCACCGAACTGGAGCACCACGTCTTCGCCGAGGTAGTGGACCAGCTGGTGCATCTGGCCTGCGTGGATGCCGCCTGATGCGACCGGCATTACCTTCTTCAGCGAAGCCCATGGCTGGTCGAAGAAGATGCCCCGCTCCAGGTTGACTTCGTTGTGGGGCTCACGCAGGACGTCGTAGAAGCCCCGAACCATGTTGGGGTCGCCCTCGAGCTTGCCCACGACGGTCCCGGCGTGAATGTGATCGACGCCTGCCATGCGCATCCACTTCGAGATGACGCGGAAGTTGATGCCATGGTTCTTTTGGCGGGTGTAGGTCCCGTGCCCGGCGCGGTGCAGGTGGAGGATCATCGAGTTGTCTCGAGCCCACTTGGCCATCGACTGGATTGCCGTGTAGCCAATAACCAGGTCGATCATGACGATCACCGATCCGAGGGATTTGGCGA
>JAKAOC010000227.1:0-1882 GCA_021823385.1 Actinomycetes bacterium | reverse complement strand
ACGGCTTCCATCGAGTACAGGTACCGGTCGCGCCAGTGCATGAAGGGCTGGGAGTTGATGTTTTCGTCGTCCTTGGTGAAGTCGAGGCCACCCTTGAGCGCCTCGTAGACGACGCGCCCGTAGTTGCGGCCGGAGAGGCCGAGCTTGGGCTTGACGGTCGCACCGAGAATCGGACGCCCGAACTTGTCGAGACGCTCGCGCTCGACGATGATGCCGGTTGCCGGGCCCTGGAAGGTCTTCAGGTAGGCGACGGGCAGCCGCATGTCCTCGAGTCGGAGCGCCTTGACGGCCTTGAAGCCGAAGACGTTGCCGATGATGGACGCGGTCAGATTAGCGATTGAGCCTTCCTCGAAAAGGTCGAGGTCGTAGGCGATGTAGGCAAAGTATTGGGCCTCGACGTTCGTTCCGGGGCCCGTGTTGGGCACCAGATCAACCCTGTAGGCCTTGGCGCGGTAGAGCTCGGCCGCGGTGAGGCGGTCGGTCCAGACCACGGTCCAGGTGGCGGTGGAGGACTCACCGGCGACGGCGGCGGCTGCTTCCTCGGGGTCGACACCCGGCTGCGGCGTCAGGCGAAAAAGCGCGATGACGTCGGTCTCCTTGGGGACGTAGTCCGCGTCCCAATAACCCATCTTCTTGTAAGGGATGACACCTGATTTGTACCTCTCGGCGGCATCCGTAATTTGACCCGAACCGTTGTTATCCAATTTCAACTCCCCTCTAACCTGGCGGGACCGGCCCTTTGGCGGTGTTACCCTCTTTTCGAGGACGAACTGCACCTAGGGACGAAATACCACCCGTTGGCTGCGCGAGCCGGGCGTTTCCGCCGGTGCCGCGAAGCGACTCCGGTTTCGCGGACTACCGCGTAACCAATGTTGAGAATAAGCGTTGGGCCGAAAAAATCCAATGGTAAAAACTTTGGTTTTATGGGGACTTTAATAAGCTAGAGCTTATGTATGCTGCTTCACAGCGCTCCGGTGGGCGCCCGTGACAGCCGGACAATTAGGGGGGATGCATGAGAAGGTGGCTGCCATACGTGGGAGGCCGGCCATGACGCCGGGTCAGCTGCGTACCTTCATAGCGGTCGTGGCGAACCGCTCGGTGTCGCGGGCTGCGGACTCATTGTTCGTCTCGCAGGCGGCAGTCTCGTCCGCGTTGGCCTCGCTTCAGGCGGAACTCGGGGTGAACCTCGTGGTACGCGACGGGCGCAATATCGCCATAACGGAAGCCGGCATAGCACTTTACGAGAAGGCCGTCGAGGTGATCGGCCTTTTGGAGGATGCGGCGCGGGTTGCTCGCGAGGCGGGAAGGCAGACACGGCGCAGCCTGCGCATCGGGGCGGTGACCACGGTTGGGGAGTTCCTGCTGCCGCATTGGATCGGCGGATTCCTGGCTGCCATGCCGGAGTACGACATAGCGCTCGAGGTGGGCAACCGCGACCGGGTCTTCGACCTCTTGGCCTCCCATAGGGTGGATGTCGTCATCGCTGGCCGTCCGCGCAGCAATGCGCTTTTCACTACGGTTGCCACGCGACAGCATTCCCTTGTATTGGTTGGCGCCGCCTCGGGAAAGGAGCCGGATCCGGCGGCCTCGACCTGGCTTCTGCGTGAAGAGGGGTCCGGGAGCCGGCAGTCCGCGCTCGAGGTTCTGGCTGCCTCGGGCTTCGAGGTGCCGACCATGACCATTGGCTCCAACGTGGCCATCCTTCAGGCTGCAAGCCTGGGCATTGGGGTCGCTGTGGTCTCGCTTGACTCGCTGATCGGAACCGGCCTCGAGTTCGAGGTGAACAGGATTGACATGCCGGGATTGCCGATCAGCAAGCAGTGGCATCTTGTGGTGCGGACCGGTCACGAGCAGGACGCCGCAGTCCAGGCGTTCGTCGGTC
>JAKAOC010000226.1 GCA_021823385.1 Actinomycetes bacterium | reverse complement strand
CGATCTATGTGAACCAGGCGCTGAAGATTATCGGACAGACAGCCCAGCTGCGCTTCAGGATCGTTCAGTGCTCCGCTCCGACATACACGGCGCCGCCCGCTTCGCTGAAGATCCCCAAGAAGGACCTGGTTCCTTTCTGCCCGACCACACAGGCGGACTCGACGCTGCTGGGATACGTTCCCTCGACCTCGCCGCAGCAGGACACGGCCAATGCGACTGTCCTGTTGCCACAAAAGACGGGCAATACGGTGGTCGGCCGCTACGTGCTCGGACCATCGTTGCTGAGTGGCTCGGCTCTGAAGACCGCCTTCGCCGGGCTGGACTCGAGCGGGAACTGGATCGTGCAATTCAGCCTGACCAAGTCGGGATCGCCCAAGTTCGATGCCCTGGCCTCCAAGTACTACCAGCACCAGATGGCGATAGTTCTCGATGGCGTGGTGGTCTCGGCACCGACCATCAATAGCACTTCCTTTGGCGGGCAGGGCCAGATCACCGGCTCCTTCACCCAGACCCAGGCAAACGACCTGGCCTTGGTGCTTCGTTACGGCGCGCTGCCGGTTCAGCTCGTGCAGCAGACGGTGCAGACCGTCTCCCCGACGCTCGGCTCCGCCAGCCTCAAGGCCGGCGTGTTCGCCGGATTGGTCGGCCTGGCCGCTGTCATGCTCTACATGATTTTCTACTATCGCGCCCTAGGCATAGTGGTCGTGCTCGGGCTGGCCACAACCGCAGCTCTTTTGTGGGGCATCATCTCCTATATCGGCCACACCAGCGGCCTGACGCTCGATCTTTCGGGGGTGACAGGGCTAATTGTGTCGATCGGGGTGACCGTCGACTCATACGTCGTCTTTTTCGAACGATTAAAGGACGAGGTGAGGGAGGGCCGCAGTGTTCGAGTGTCGGTTGACAAGGGCTTCAAGAAGGCCTTCCGCACCATCGTGGCGGCTGACCTGGTCTCATTCATAGGCGCACTCCTCCTTTACCTGCTATCGATCGGCCCGGTTCGAGGCTTCGCCTTCTTCCTCGGGCTCTCCACGGTGCTCGACGTAGCGACCTCCTGGACGTTCACCAGGCCGCTGGTCCAGTTGTTGGGAAGGAACCGGACCTTTACCGAAGCGCGCTGGCTGGGCGTCGCGCGCGGACTCGCGGCAAACCGAGGGGAGGCGTGATGGCCAAGGCTAAAGAGGCCGCAGGAGCGGTATTGCCGGTCGCGCCCGAGCACCAAGAGGAAGGTTCGATCTTCCACCGCCTCTACCATGGCGGCACCGCCTTCCAGTTCGTCGCACACCGCAGGCGGTGGTACCTGCTCTCTTCCGTTGTAATCCTCGTCGGGCTTGCGGCCCTTGGCATTCGAGGGCTCAACCTCGGGATCGAATTCAAGGGCGGCACCTCTTGGGAAGTCACCAACACCCAACTCACTGTCACGCAGGCGCGGAATGCCGTTGCCTCAACGGGCGTCAAGCAGTTGACGGTGGTAAGTCTCGGATCCGGCTCCTCCACGACCATCGAAGTGCAGGCCGACCTTTCGGTCTATCCTGCCTCCGAAAAGGCGACGCTCGAAAGCAAGGTGACCGACGCGCTGGCAGCGGCAGCCCATGTTCCCGCCAATCATGTTTCCCTGAACGACGTCGGGCCTACCTGGGGCGGGGAGATCACCTCGAAGGCCCTCCGCGCCCTTATCGGCTTCTTTATCGCCATAACGCTTTACATAACCGTGCGGTTCGAGTTGAAGATGGCCGTCGCGGCGCTCATAGCGGTGGTGCATGACATATTGGTGACGGTCGGCGTTTACGCGATCGTCGGGTTCCAGGTGACTCCGGCGACCGTGATCGCAGTGCTTACCATCTTGGGCTACTCGCTGTATGACACGATCGTGGTCTTCGACCGGGTTCAAGAGAACGTGAAGGGGATGGTCAACTCCGGCCGCATGACCTACTCCGACGCGGTTGACGCTTCGATGAACCAGGTCTTGATGCGTTCGCTCAACACCTCCATCGTTGCCATCATCCCGATCCTCTCGGTGCTGCTGATCGGGGCCGAGCTGCTCGGGGCGACGACCCTCCAGGACTTCGGTCTGGCGCTCTTTGTCGGGCTGACAACCGGGGCATACTCCTCGATCTTCATCGCTTCACCTGTTCTCGCTCAGCTCAAAGAGAGGGAGCCACGATACAAGGCGTTGGCGGATCGCATAGCCAAGAGCCAGACGGAGTCCAAGGCGGGCAAGCGAGCGGCCAAGCAGGCTGCCGCGCAGCAGGACCGACAGGGCGACACCCTGGGTGAAACTGCGGCGGAGGGGGCCATCCCGGCCGCCGGAACGCCGGCGCCGGAAGCTGCTGAGGGCGAGCGCAAGCGGCCCAAGCTTGTGGAGCCCGGACAGCGCACCTCGTCGACCCCGAGGCGTAGGCAGGGCCACAAGCGCCGCTGACCACGCCGCCGTCGATGGGTGGTTTGGAGCCACCTTCAATGGTGTAATTTGTATCTATGGTGCCTGGGGTAGCAGTTGGGTTCGAGACGAGGCTTCTCGACCGACTGCTGTCCGCTTTTCGCCAGCGCCATCCGGAGGATGACGCCTCTCCCATCGAACTCGCTTTCCATGCCGCCATCGGAGCCCATGAGGGTCAGTTCCGCCGCTCCGGCGAGCCGTATGTCACCCATCCGATCGCGGTGGCGCAGATCGTTGCGGAGATCGGTGTGGACGCGACAACCATCTCGGCAGCCCTACTCCACGACACCGTCGAGGACACCGCCACCCGGCTGACCGACATTTCCTCCACCTTCAGTCCGGCGGTGGCCCAGATCGTCGACGGGGTTACCAAGCTCGACCGGCTCAGCTTCGACTCCAAGGAGGCCCAGCAAGCGGCCACCGTGCGTAAGATGCTGATCGCCATGGCCAAGGACCCCAGGGTCCTCATCATCAAGCTTGCCGACCGGCTTCACAACATGCGCACCCTGGCGGTGCTGCCGGAGTGGAAACAACGCCGGATCGCACAGGAGACGATGGACATCTATGCGCCTCTGGCGCACCGGCTGGGTATCCAGGAGATCCGCTGGCAACTCGAGGATCTCGCCTTCGCGGTGCTGCATCCGCGGCGTTACGCCGAGATCGAGCAGATGGTGCAGATGCGCTCGCCGGAGCGGGAGCACTCCCTCAACGTGCTGCTCAAGATGGCGACCGACCGGCTGGCCGAGGTGGGCATCCGGGCGGATGTCCGCGGGCGCCCCAAGCACCTGTGGTCGATCTACGAGAAGATGGTCGTCAAGTCCAAGGAATTCGACGACATCTACGACATCATCGGCCTGCGGATCATCTGCGAGACGGAGAAGGACTGCTGGGCGGCACTAGGGGTGGTGCACTCGTTGTGGAACCCGGTTCCCGGGCGATTCAAGGACTACATCAACACGCCCAAGTTCAACCTCTACCAGTCTTTGCACACCACGGTGGTTTCCCAGGGCGGTAATCCGCTGGAGGTGCAGATCCGCACCTTGGAGATGCACCGCCGCGCCGAGTTCGGCATCGCAGCTCACTGGGGGTACAAGGAGGGTTCGAGCCAATCGGAGATGGCATGGCTGGGCCGCATCCTGGATTGGCAGCGCGACACTCCCGATCCGGTGGAGTTTCTCGAGAATCTGAAACTGGATCTCGAGCTCGACGAGGTGTACGTTTTCACTCCCAAGGGCAAGGTGGTGTCCCTTCCGGCCAAGGCCACGCCGGTGGACTTCGCTTACACCATTCACACCGAAGTCGGTCACCGCTGCATCGGAGCCAAGGTGAACGGCAGGTTGGTGCCGCTCGAGTCGCAGCTGAAGTCGGGCGACACGGTGGAGATATTTACCTCCAAGGTGGCGACGGCGGGACCCTCCCGGGACTGGCTCGCGATCGTGGCCACACCGAGGGCGCGCAACAAGATTCGCCAGTGGTTCTCGCGTGAGCGCCGCGAGGATTCAATCGAGAGTGGCCGCGAGGACCTCCTGAAGACGATGCGCAAGGAGGGGCTGCCGGTCCAGAAGCTGCAGAGCGCCGATGCGCTTCCCAAGCTTGCGTCAAGGCTCGGCTTCGCGGACCTGGAGGCGATGTACGCCGCCATCGGGGAAGGGCACATTTCGGCCAAGTCGGCGGTGCAGCGGCTAGTGCGCGACCTGGCACCTGAAGAGTCAGAGGTGCAGCTGCCGGTAACCGTCAGCCCCAGCCGCCGGATGAGCCGCAAGCGCAGGTCCCCAGGAGTATACGTTGAGGGCTTGGACGACGTCGTCATCCGCTTTTCGCGGTGCTGTTCACCGGTTCCCGGCGATGAGATCATCGGTTTTGTAACCCGGGGACGCGGGGTCTCGGTACACAGAGTCGGGTGTGCAAATGCGGCCGCGCTGGCCGCCAGCTCAGAGGAGCGGCTGATCGAGGTGGAGTGGGACCGCGACACCTCCAACTCGGTATTCGTCGCCCAGATCGAAATTCGCGCCCTGGACCGTTCCAGGCTATTGGCTGACGTGGCCAGGGTGCTTTCAGAGCATCATCTCAACATCCTGGCATCATCCTCCCAGGCCGGCGTAGACCGGATCTCGAGGATGCGCTTCGAATTCGAGCTGGCCGACCCGAGCCATCTCGAGTCGGTGCTTTCGGCGCTTCGCCGCCTGGAGGGCGTCTACGACGCCTATCGGGTAGTGGAGGGCGGCGGCGAAGCCGGACCCATTCCAGGCGTCTTCCCGGGCACGGTGGCTAAGCCGCGTTAGCGGGACCGATCGGTTACCTACTTGAGCGGGAGCTGTCCTGGCCTTGGATCGCCGGGTTTCGCCTGAGCATCTCATCCTTCAGTCGCTCGGCGGTTGCCTGTGCCTCAGCGTTTCCCGCCACGAGTGCATGGCGCGCAGCCTTGGCCAGTTTCCTGGTGCCGGCCACCGCCTCGAGACCGACCTGAAGCGGGGTGGACGAAGCGACCTTGCGATCGAACTTCTGCTTTGCCCATACACCGGCGGACGCGCCGAGCGCGGCTCCGATGCCGAACCACATGGTGCGCTTGGCCAAGGTCAGGCT
>JAKAOC010000225.1 GCA_021823385.1 Actinomycetes bacterium | reverse complement strand
GTATGAACCGCTGGCTGGGCTGCATCGAGAATCCGAGCGCCGGCAAGGAGTACCTTGGCCGGCCACCCCGGTTCTCCCGGCCTTCCGCCCCACGGGTGGCGGTCATCGGCGCCGGGCCCGCCGGCTGCCAGGCAGCGATCTCACTCGCACGCGCAGGGGCCATGGTGGCACTAGTCGAGGCCGGGGAACGCCTTGGTGGCCAGCTGGCCTGGGCGGGCCGCGTCGCCTCACGCGCCGAGCTGACCGACCTGGTCCGCAACCAGCGGAACGAGCTGTCCTCGCTCGGAATCGAGCCCGAGTTCGGCCGGTTGATCCGGGCTGAGGAGATCGCTCTCCTCGGCGCGGACGCGATTGTGGTTGCCACCGGATCGCGCGACGTTGCCCCCGGCTGGGCCGCCGACGCGGGTGAGCGCACGATGCGGGTCATTTCGGCTCGCGCTCTCATGGCCAACGGGCCGCGCATTCCTGCAGGCGCTAGCGCGGTGATCTACGACGAGGTCGGGTTCCACCAGGGGACCTCGGCAGCGGAGCTCCTCTGGGAGATGGGCGTCAAGGTGCACTTTGCCACTCCGCTGCTCGTGGCGGGCCAGGACCTGGGCATCACTCTCGACTACGAATCCTTCCGGATGCGCGCAGCCGCACACGGAGTGCAGTTCCACACCGCAGTGATCGCCTCCGGGGCCGGCGCAAGGTCGGTCTCGTTCTTCAACCATCTCGACGGCAGCCAGCTGGAGATAGAGGCGGACCTGCTGGTTCTGTCCCTGCATGCCGCGGCCGAGGATTCGCTCTTCCGAGCTGCCCGCTCCGGCGGAATTCCGGCGCTCCGGATCGGAGACGCGCTTAGCCCTCGGCGGGCGCACGCCGCGGTCATCGAAGGTGACAGGGCTCCCGGGCTCCTGGCGGGCATCCTACAAGGCGGCTGGTCGTGAGCATAGCCTGTGACCTGCTGATCGTCACGGTGGGCTGCGAAGCCGGCGCGCGCACATCCCCGCTCCAAGAAGCCGGCACCACCCAGCGCCTACTGGAGGTGGGCGCCCCGGTGAAGAGCCGTCAGCAGCCGCGGGACCCGAACACGCTCACCCAACCGGCCTTCCGGCTGCATGGCGCCGAGACGCTCGCCCGCCGCGAGCTGGCCCTGGTCATCGCCGAAGTCGCTCGCCGCCTGGGGGCGCGCATGGTCGTCATCGCCGGCGCCCAGGACGCGGCCGAACTCCTTGGGCATGCCGCGAAGGCGTTGAACCTGCCGCTGCTGGGCCAGGTAGCCGAAGTTCGGGGGGGCGCATTGAGAAGCCTGGAACGCAATGGCGTGCAGTGGGGCTATCAGCTCTCCGGTGGATCGGGAGTCGCCGGCTTCGCGGTGCCGGAAAACGAGGTGACTCCTTTGACGGCCTTGGAGGGCGCCGGAAGCAGGCCACCGGCTCGGTCGCTCAAGATTCGTCAGGGACGCAGGAACGTCGCCTGGATAACCGGTGGCGGCGAAGAGCTCTGCGAAAACCCTGTCATCCTGCCCGGAGCCCAAAGCTCCCTCACCTCGCGCCGGTGTGAGCCGCACGCGCGGCACGGCGGCGCCCTGCGCCTTGGCGACGCGGATGTGGTGATCGCGGCCGGTGCCGGGGTGGGCTCAGCAGAGGCGTCGTCGAAGCTGGCCGACGCATCGGAAAGGCTGGGAGCGGCCTTCGGGGCGACGAGAGTTGTAACGGACTCGGGTTGGGCCCCCGAGGCGCTCCAGATCGGCACTACCGGAGTGACGATTCATCCCCGGCTGTATGTGGCCATCGGCATCTCCGGTGCGACCCAGCACACGGGCGGCATCGAGACACCGGGCCAGGTGATCGCCGTCAACACCGATCCCGGAGCCCAGATCTTCTCCATCGCAGATCGCGCCATTCTCGCGGACGCGCCCTCGGTCACACAGGCGCTTTGGGAGCTGACCCTGGAGGAGACGGCAGAAGGAGGGGCCGATGACGGCAGTTGACGGCAAAGGGGCGGGCTTCGACGCGGTTGTCGTAGGGGCCGGGCCCGCAGGCAGCGCAGCTGCCCTCGTGCTGGCGCGGGGAGGAGCCAAGGTCGCTCTCGTCGAACGAGGAAGCGAGCCCGGATCCAAGAACCTCTTCGGGGGCGTCATCTATCCTTCGGTGCTGGCCGGACTTATCCCCGACTTCGCCGAGCGCGCCCCCGTCGAGCGGCGCATCACCCGCCGCACGACCATGCTGGTCGACGGCGATCGGGCGACCTTGCTGGCTCATGACAACCCCACCTGGGCGGGCACGCCTCCAAACGCTTTTACCGCCTACCGGCCCGTCTTCGACCGCTGGCTTGCGGGCGAAGCAGTCGCGGCCGGCGCGACACTGCTCTCCTCCACCACCGCCACCCGTGTGGTCCGGGACGGCAACGGCGCCGTCGCGGGGGTGGCGACGGACCGCGAAGGACCACCGCTGCGCTGCAGGATCGCGATCGCGGCCGACGGAGCCAACTCGTTCCTGGCCAAGCAGGCGGGACTGCTTCGCGAAGCGGGCGCCGAGAGCTATACGCTTGGCGTCAAGCGGGTGCTGCGCCTCGGGTCCGGGGAGATCGACCGCCGCTTCGCGATCGCTTCACCAGGGGACGGAGTGGATATCGAGATCCTCGGATGCACCGGGGAGGTCCCGGGCGGCGGCTTCCTCTACACCAATGCCGACACCGTCTCTTTCGGGCTCGTCCTCTCACTCGCGGGCCTGGCCGAGGCCAAGGTGCGACCCGAGGAGCTCCTCGACCGGCTCCAACTCCACCCCAGCATCGAACCCCTCCTGCGAGGAGCCGAGCCCGTCGAATACGGAGCCCATCTAATCCCCGAGGCGGGCCTTGCGCGCTGGCCGCGCCTGGGAGAGGCAGGACTGCTGGTGGCCGGGGATGCGGCATTCATGTGCCTGGCGGCGGGACTCTGGCTCGAAGGAGTCAACTACGCGATAGCCGGCGGAGCCGAGGCCGGAAGAGCGGCTCTGGCCGAGATCCGCTCCAACGGGTCGGCAAACGCCGCCGAGCTTTACACCCGGGCCATAGCCAACTCCTTCGTCGGGCGAAATCATCGCCGCTTCCGCCTGGCTCCCGAACTGGTCATGTCCAAAGCATTCCAATCGGGCCTTCCCCGCTTTGCCAACGACTTCGCATCCGAGCTTTTCGGCGTACGGGACCCGCAGCCCAAGCCGGGCATGGCGCGAGCCGCGTACTCCGCCGCACGCGGCTCAGGCGTGGGGCCCCGGGCCGCCGCGGCCGCCGCCATCCGCGCCCTCAGGGCCTTTGGCTAGATTCGATGCCTGAGATGCCCGAAACGACCAACGGCACGCTTCGTTACCTACAGCCAAGCGCAGCCCCGCAAAACAGTCCCGGAATCAGCATCGACGAGGAGCTCTCGCGAGTCGATTTCAGGATCTCGCGGCATCCGCACATCACCCTCGATGCGCGTGTGTGCAAAGGCTGCACCGCCCGGCCCTGCCTGACCGCCTGCCCGGCACGGCTCTTTGTCGAGACGGCGGCCGGTGACGTCGCCTTCAATTACGAGAACTGCTTCGAATGCGGCACCTGCTACATGGTCTGCGGCCATGAAGGAGCCTTGAGCTGGAGCTACCCGCCCGGAGGTTACGGTGTGCGATTTCACCGGAGCTGAGCCGGTCATGCCCCGCCTAAGGCGATGGACGTGACCGCCATCTTGGTCCTGGTCGTTGGGGAAAGCGGCTGCGGTGGCGTTCTTGCCAAATCGGAGCTGGCCGCGCTGGCATGCGCCGGATCGGCGGCAGCGCCGGAGCACTTCGCGGTCGCGAGCGCAGGTGAGGACGAGACCCTCTTGCGCGAAGCCGCCGCATTCGGGGCGGGCAGGGCTCTAATGCTTGAGCCGGCCCGAGACGAGCCAACCCTGCAGGCCGCGGCAGCCCTGGCCGAGGTGATCCGGGCCGTGGGATTCGGGTTGGTGCTGTTGGGTGACGGTGACGGCGGCTCCGGCCGCCTCCTTGGGTCCGCGATCGCGGGCGAGCTCGGATGGGAAGTGCTGGTTGGAGTGGATTCGGTGCGCACAGAGAACGGCGCACTGACAATCGAGCGCATCACCACCGGCTGGCGAGAGGTTGTCACCACCGGGCCCCCGCTGGTGGCCACGCTGCGCTCAGCGGGACCGGAGATGCGCGCGGCCATCGAGGGCGTGCTGGCGGCCGCGTCAATGCATATCGAACGCGTCCCGCTGCGCCCAGGAGCCATCGCTTGGGAGTCTCCGCCGTTCCGTTTCGAAGCTGCGGCCATCGCGCGGGCCGCCGAGCCTCCCGCAGGCGAAAGCCCCATGGAGCGCCTCGCCTCCATGAGCGGGCACACCCGGGCGTCCGTCGCGGAGCCCGAGCCCCTCGAACCGCGGGACGCAGCCATCGCCATCATCTCAGCCGTGCGAAAGGCGCTCGGGCGATGACAGAGACGCTGGGCGCCATTACCTGGCCGGAGGCGGCCAGGGTGGCCGGATCGCGCACTCTGGTTGTCCCGATCGGCTCGACCGAACAGCACGGCCCGCACCTTCCGCTCGGCACCGACACGATGGTTGTGGAAGCCCTCTGCCGAGCGCTGGCCGAGTCGAACCCCGCCAAGGTCATGCTCTCCCCAACTATCCCCATAGGAGCCAGCGACGAGCACCGGGGCTTCGCGGGCACACTTTCGGTGGGCACCGAGGCGCTTGCCGCCTCCTTACAAGCCCTGGCGGCTTCCGCGAGCCGCTTTGACGGGATCCTGTTCGCAACGACACATGGGGGCAACCTGCCCGCCATGAAGCTTGCCAGGGCCGTGCTGGGCGACCAAGGCGCCCGATGCCTATGGTGGTGGCCCGGGGCAGTCCCGCCCGCATTGGCGCGCGAGGGGGACCTGCATGCCGGCTGGATGGAGACCTCGATCATGCTGCATTTGGCACCCCGGCTTGTGCGCCGAGATCTGGCCTCCCGTGGCGCAATGGGGAGCGGGGATAAGCTCATGGCCGTGCTGAGGAGCCAGGGGGTGGCAGCGGTCTCGGCCAATGGCGTGATCGGGGACCCGGCCACAGC
>JAKAOC010000224.1 GCA_021823385.1 Actinomycetes bacterium | reverse complement strand
CCAACTGGCAATGGACGATGCGGGCCCCATCGAGGTGGACCCCGCACGCGCCGGCGTCTGGATGGGAACCGGCGTTGGCGGGCTCACCACGCTCGAGGGCCAGGTCCTGCTGGCGCATGAGCGCGGGCCCGACCGGGTGACGCCGTTCCTGGTGCCGATGATGATGGCGAATTCCAATGCCGCGACCATCTCCATGCGCTTCGGCTTTACCAACGTCTGCCAGGCGACCTGCACGGCCTGCGCGGCGGGCACGCACGCCATCGAGAACGCCGCCAGGCTGATCGCCGCGGGCCGGGCCACAGTGATGCTGGCAGGCGGAAGCGAAGTGGCCACGACTATCACTGCTCAGGCCGGCTTCGCCAACATGACCGCCGCCTCGACCAGCGGCATTTCGAGGCCCTTCGATGTCGATCGTGACGGCTTCATCATGGCAGAAGCGGCCGGAGTGGTGGTGTTGGAAGAGCTCGGCCATGCGCTGGCGCGCGGGGCTCACATCTATGCCATCGTCGCCGGAGCCGGCTCCAACGCCGATGCGCACCACATCACGGCGCCCGCGCCTCACGGCGTCGGGGCCACCGTCTGCATGGAGCTGGCGCTCGTGGACGCGGGCATCACCCCGGATGAGGTGGGTCATATAAATGCGCATGGAACCTCGACCCAGCTGAACGACCGCTCCGAGGCCGAGGCCATCGAGAAGGTCTTCGGCGACAGGCGAGTCCCGGTCAGCTCCCTGAAGGGCGCGCTCGGCCACGGGCTCGGCGCGGCCGGTGCCCTGGAGGCGATAGGTGCATGCCTCACCTTCGAGAACAACCTCATCCCGCCCACCGCGAACACCAAGAACGTGGACCCCGAGATCCACATCGAGGTGGTTACGGAGCGGCCCCGGCCACTCCCGGAGGGTGCGATCATCTCGAACTCCTTCGGCTTCGGCGGCCATAACGGCACTCTGGTGCTCAAGCGCCACCAGGGCTGATCGGACAAAGCCAAAGCGAGGCGCCCCGGGGCATTCCGGGGCGCCCGCACATTTAAGCACGCCCAAGTGCTCCTTCTACGGTCTTGCCGTCGGGGGGCTAACCTGTGCTTGAAATGCCCTCTTCCTCGCAGACACCTCCGCCGCCGGACCTGGCGCTCGGCTCCTTCAGCGACGCGGCCCCCTGGATCGTCGAAATCGACCATCTGGCCTGGCTCCCCGGAGTCGACTCCTTGCGGATCCGCAATCGGGCTTCGGTTCCAAGGCTCATAGCCCCCCGCCGCTCGCCACAGACGCTGCGAGCCTTCACCGTCGCCTGGGCGATTGGCAGGTCACTTGCGGCCTGGCGCCTCATTGATCGTCCCAAGGGCAATCCCGCCTCTCGCATCGGCCTCTCCCGCCGGTTGAAGCAGACCTTCGAGCGCCTCGGACCCACCTACATCAAGCTGGGCCAGATCATCTCCTCCGGCGATGGAATCTTCCCGGAGGAGCTGGTCCGGGAGTTCAAGGAGCTCCGCGACCGTGTCAAGCCCGAGCCCTTCGCCGTGGTTCGCGCCACCGTCGAGGAGGAGCTCGGAGCCGAGCTGGAGGAGATCTTCTCGGAATTCGACACCGATTCGATCGCCGCCGCCTCGATCGCCCAGGTCCACCTGGCCAGGTTGCGCACCGGCGAGGAGGTCGTCGTCAAGGTGCAGCGAAGCGCGGTTTCGGAGCTGGTCGCGAAGGACCTGGCAGCCATGAGCTGGATCGCGCCCGCGCTGGTGGGCAGGATTCCCGTGGCCGCGTTGGCGAATCCGCCGGCCTTGGTGGAGCTCTTTGCCGAGACCATAACCGAGGAGCTCGACTTTCGCCTTGAGGCGGCGAACATGCTGGACGTGGCCCGCCTGCTCGCCGCCACCGATCAGCGGGCCATCGTGGTGCCGCGTCCCCATCCGCGCCTGGTCACGCGCAAGGTGCTGGTGATGGAGAGGCTCTCCGGATTCGCCTGGGACGACGCGATCGGCATGCGCGAGGCCGGGATCGACACCTCCAAGGTGCTGCGCGCGGCGCTGGTCGGATTCATGGAAGGGGCAATGCTCTTCGGGATCTTTCACGGTGACCTGCATGGTGGCAATCTTTTCGTGATGGCCGACGGCCGCGTGGCCCTCTTGGATTACGGGATAACCGGCCGTCTAGGCGAGGCAAAGCGCCTCGCCTTCCTGCGTCTTCTCATGGGTGGAACCATGAACGACGCCAGGATGCAGACCGAGGCCATGCGCGACCTCGGCGCGCTTCCTCCTGACACGGACGTCGAAGCAGTCATCCGGGACCTGGGCCTGGACGGTCCACCGATCGACCCTTCGCAGATGACCCCCGACCAACTGACGCGCGAGATCCGGGAGCTCACAAAGGCGCTTCTCGGCTACGGGGCCAAGATGCCAAAAGAACTCATGCTCTTCGTCAAGAACATGATCTTCCTCGACTCCTCGATTGCCCGCCTGGCCCCGGACATCGACCTCCTGGCCGAGATCACCTACCTGGCCGGCTACTTCGCATCGAAGCACGGCGCTCGTCTAGCGCAGGAGGTCGGAATCGACTTGCGCGAAACGCCGATCGACCTGGCTTCGGTGCGCGGCTCTCTCGGCATCGGTGAGGGCGAAGGTGGCATCACCTATCGCGAGTTGCGCGAGAGGCGTGAGACCATCCGCCGCCGGATGGAAGAGTCGGGACGCCGCCGGAGGCGCGGCTAGGGGCGCCCGCCCCGCACTTTCCGAAAATTTACGGATGCCATCGTCTCCTTTAGGGACTTTTTACCCTATACAGCGCCGGTAATCATCGGCGACACTCATTTCGGGCACGGCTCTTGGGGGTCGAGGTAGACCGGGTCCCTCGTCGCGGGCATCGAGAAAGAGTGGGCATGCACGAATTCGGTATCGCCGAAGAACTGGCCGTGCTCGTGGACCGGACTCTCACCGAAAACCACGGAGCAAAAGTGCTCAAGGTGGTCGTCGAGGCGGGCGCAGGTGCCATCGAGGAGGTCAGCCTAAGGGCGGCCTTCGAGGAGGCGGCGCGCGGCGGTGCCATGGACGGCGCCGAGTTGGTCATCGAAACCGCCCCACGTGAATTTCACTGTTTCGACTGCGGAACCGTCTTTCCGGAAAAGGAAGGGCGCATCGCCGCATGCCCGGTTTGCGGAGGTTCCAACATTATCTCCGCGCCGAACCACGACGTCATTCTCAAGTCCGTAGAAATCGAGGGATAGGTATGGAATACGACCGACGCTCGCTCTTCGCTCGCGCCATGGGCCACCGCGATGTGCCGAGTCCCGAATCCGAAGCGCTCGCCTTGCAGCGCGCGTGTGAGGCCAGGCTCAGGGAGGTGGAGGCCATGGAGCCACTCTCCGGCCTCGAGCTCACCCCACTTCTCGCCGAGCACAAGCTCAGCCGCCGGGCCTTTCTGGCCTGGACGTCGGCGATGACCGCCACGCTGATGCTCCCACCGCTACTCCGGCCTCAAGTGGCCAAAGCCGCCACGCTTCTGAACCGGGTGCCGGTGATCTGGATCGAGGGGCAGGACTGCGCCGGCAACTCGGAGGCGTTCATCCGCTCCTCCGGCCCCACCGTGGAGGAACTGCTCTTCCAGACCATCTCCCTCGAGTTCCACGAGACCCTGATGGCGGCAGCGGGCATCCAGGCCGAGCAGCGCAAGCAGCAGGCCGCCCAGATGTACAAGGGCCAATACGTGCTGGTGATCGAGGGTGGCATTCCGCTGGGCGAGAACGGTGCCTATTGCACCATCGGCGCCAGTGGCCAGACCTTCGTCGACGAGGTGCGTGAGCTTTCCGGCGGGGCCGCCCTGGTGCTGGCCGCCGGAGCCTGCGCCTTCTACGGCGGCATTCCCGCCTCCAACCCCAACCCGACCGGCGCGGTCGGGGTTTCCTCGGTGGTGAGCGGCAAACCCCTGATCAACATCCCCGCCTGCCCGATGAACCCGGTCAACTTCGTGGGAACGCTGATCCACTACATCCTGACCGGAGCGGCGCCCGCGCTCGACTCACAAGGCAGGCCGATCTGGGCATTTGGAAACCTCATCCACAACAACTGCGAGCGTCGCGCCCACTTCGATGCGGGCGAGTACGTGGTGCACTGGGGCGACCCCGGCGCACAGAACAACTTCTGCCTCTACAAGATGGGATGCAAGGGGCCATTCACATACAACAATTGCTCGATAGTCCGCTACAACGAGGGCACGAACTGGCCCATCGGCGTCGGGCACGGCTGCATCGGCTGCTCCCAGCCCCAGTTCTGGGACACCCTGGCGTATGAGCGCCCGATGACGAACGCCAGCATCCGCGCACCCGGCCTGGCCGGCTGGGGAGTCGAGTCCAGCGCCGACAAGTTCGGCCTCGGTCTCCTGGCTGTGGTGGGCGTCGGAATCGTGGCCCACGCAATCGCCTCGGCCGCCGCAGGGCACCGGGCGCGACAGACCGAGCCCCCCAAGGCGGAGGTAGGTACCGGATCGGCTGAAGACCACCAGGACGCTGGCGGAGAGGAGTAATCGTGGCATCGCGAATCGTCGTCGATCCCATCACCAGAATCGAGGGCCACCTCCGCATCGAAGCGGTGATGGACGATACCAACACGATCACCTCCGCCTACTCGGCGGGGACCATGTTCCGCGGCGTCGAGCTGATTCTGCAGGGTCGTGACCCGAGGGATGCCGGCCTGCTGGCCATGCGCATCTGTGGCGTCTGCACCGGAGTGCACTACTGGACCAGCATCCGCGCAGTGGAGAACGCCTTCGGTGTGCGCATCCCCACCAACGCCAGACTGGTTCGTAACCTGATCACGGGTTCCCTCTTCATCCACGACCACCCCGTTCACTTCTACAACCTGCACGCCCTCGACTTCGTGGACATCGTCGCTGCGCTATCGGCGGATCCGAAGAAGGCGGTGGACGTCGCCTACAGCTATTCCGACGCCCCTTACAACGCCAGCGTCGCCACCTACCAAGCAGTGCAGGCCAAGCTGACAAGCCTGGCCAAGAGCAGCCTGGGCATCTTCGGCAACGCCTACTGGGGCAATCCCAGCTACCGCCTCACTCCC
>JAKAOC010000223.1 GCA_021823385.1 Actinomycetes bacterium | reverse complement strand
GGAGGCCAGGCACTCGCCATGGCGGCCGCCAAGGCGACCATCGACGCGCTGATCGAGCTCGATGCCCCATCGACGGCCCGCGCCAAGGGCGAACGCCTCCGGGCGGCGGTCGAGCGCGTTCCCGGTGTCGCAGGAGTAAGGGGGAGCGGACTATTGCTGGGCGTAATGCTCGAGCAGCCGTTGGCCAGGGAAACGCAGGCGGCAGCGCTGGACGAGGGGTTGATAATCAACGCGATCGGCGATTCGGTGGTGCGGCTCGCCCCTCCGCTGGTGGTTTCCGACCAGGAGATCGAACTGGCGGCGTCCATGCTGGGCCGCGCGCTGGCGCGTGCGCGGATAGCGAGTGAGGGAGAGGCGTGATGAGAGACTTTCTGGAAATTTCGACGGTGGGACGCGACGGCCTGGAGGCGATCCTGGAGTACGCCTCTGCCGACCTGCCGAAGGTGCTGGCGGGCAAGGGGGTGGCGCTCGTATTCGAAAAGCCTTCGCTCAGGACGCGCTCCTCCTCGGAGATGGCCGCGGTTTCGCTCGGCGCCCATCCGCTCTACATCACCGATGCCGAAGTTGGCATCGACAAGCGCGAATCCGCAGAAGACATCGCCAAGGTGCTTGCCGGATACCACTCCGCGATCGCCGCGCGGGTCTTCGATCATCGCGTCCTGGAGAGGATGGCGGGGTCCCTTCGGGAGGCGGCGGTGGCCGTTCCGGTCATCAACCTCCTCTCGGACCGCTCGCATCCCTGCCAGGCGGTGGCGGACCTCCTCACCATCCAGCAGCGCTTCGGCGGGCTGCAAGGGGTGGAGATCGCCTACATCGGTGATTCCAACAACGTCGCGCTCTCCTTGGCCGAGGCCGCGGCGCTGGCCGGGGCCAAGGTCCGGGTCGCCTCGCCGGAGGGCTACGACTTCGATGCGGGCACCCGCGACAGGCTCGCCGGAATCGGCGAGGTGAGCTTTGGAGAGGATCCCTTGCAGGCGGCACGGGGCGCCAAGGTCGTCTACACCGATACCTGGACATCCATGGGGCAGGAGGCGGAGGCGGCCGCACGGCGCGCGGTCTTCGGCCCTCGCTTCCAGGTCAACGCCGCGCTGATGTCCCGGGCGGCGGACGATGCGATCTTCATGCACTGCCTGCCCGCACACAGGGGCGAGGAGGTGACCGACGAGGTGATCGACTCGCCGGCCAGCCTGGTCTACCGGCAGGCCGCAAATCGGATGCCCGCTTTCAAGGGGATCCTCTACTGGGCGGTGGCCGGATGAGCTACGCCTGGCACTGGACGGCCCGGGATGGGATGATGACAACTGTTGATGCGGGGTGGCGGCGTGGCTAAGAACCGTAGGCAGTATCAGATAAGCAAGTTTCTGGAGACCGAGTTCGTGAGCTCGCAGGCCCAGCTGGTCGGACTGCTGGCCCGGGTGGGGATCGAGGCCACGCAGGCCACGGTCTCACGGGACCTGGAGGAGCTCGGGGCCATCAAGGTCAAAGTCCCGGGCGGCGAACTCGTGTACGCGGTCCCCTCGCACCTGCGGGACACCTCCGCCGATGCCGATCACCTCCGCCGGGTCCTATCGGAGTGGGTCGTGGAGCTGGTGGCCTCGGGGAACCTGGTGCTGATCAAGACTCCGCCGGGCTCGGCGCATGTCGTGGCGTCGGCCATGGACCACACCACCATCGACGGAGTTCTCGGCACCGTCGCCGGCGACGACACCATCATGGTCGTCACCAAGTTCGGAGAGGCCGACGCGCTGCGGGATCTGCTTGCCCGCATGGCCGGCCTGGACGAAGGCTGAGGGCCGGCGCATGGGGACCAAGTCGGGACTGGATCGTTGAACGGAAAGAGAAGGAGCAAAGAGTGAGCAAGAAGAGGATCGTGCTGGCCTATTCGGGCGGACTGGACACCTCGGTGGCGGTCAAGTGGCTGGGCGAGGAGATGGGATACGACGTCGTCGCGATGGCGGTGGACGTGGGTCAGGGAGGCGACTTCGAGGTCATAAGGCACCGCGCCATAGCCGCGGGCGCAATCGCCGTCGAGGTGGTGGACGCCCGCGCCGAGTTCGCCAACGACTTCGTACTGCCGGCATTGCACGCGAACGCCCTCTACGAGGGGCAATACCCCTTGGTGTCCTCGCTGTCGCGCCCGGTGATCGTGCGCCATCTGGTTCGCGTGGCCGAGGAGTACTCCGCCGAGGCGGTCGCCCACGGATGCACCGGTAAGGGCAACGACCAGGTCCGTTTCGAGGTCGGCATTCGCGCGCTCAACCCCGAACTCGCTATCGAGGCGCCGGTCAGGGTTTGGGGGTTCTCGCGTGCTGATTCGATCGACTACGCCGAGAAGCACGCCATTCCGATCAGGGCCTCCAAGGAGAAGCCGTATTCGATCGACGCGAATCTTTGGGGACGGGCCGTCGAGTGCGGCGAGATGGAGGATCCCTGGGCGCCGCCTCCGGGTGACGTTTATGAGATGACCGTGCCGACCAAGACCCGTGCCGAGGAGATCGTGATCACCTTCGACCAGGGCCGCCCGGTTGCCGTGGACGGCAATCCGCTCGGTTTTGCCGAGGTGATCGAGACGCTGAACGCCAAGCTCGGGGCTTACGGCTTCGGGCGCCTGGACATGGTTGAGAACCGCCGCGTGGGCATCAAGAGCCGCGAGGTCTACGAGGCCCCCGGCGCTCTGGGCCTCATCCTCGCCCATGCCGACCTTGAAAGCATCACCCTGGAGAGGGATCTGGCGCATGAGAAGGCCCGCCTGTCCACCCGTTTCAGCGAGCTCGTCTATGATGGGCTTTGGTTTTCTCCCCTGCGCGAGGCCCTGAGTGAGTTCATGGCCTACACCCAGCGGTACGTGACTGGGGAGGTGAGACTCGTGGCAGAGCCCAACCGTGTGTATGTGAACGGGCGGCGCTCGCCGTCCTCCCTCTACGACTACGAGCTTGCCACCTATGAGAAGGAGGACGCCTTCAGGCACTCCGACGCAGAGGGCTTCGTGCGTATATGGGGCCTTGGCGTGGAGACCTGGGCGAGGAAGCAGCGCTAGCGCGCTCGATCCAATAGGCGATGCCGGAGCCGGCCCAGGTGGCCGGCCCGGCCGGGGAAGTGGCAGTCGATGACGCTTTGGCATGGAAGATTCAGCTCCGAGCCGTCTGCGGAGCTTTGGGAGTTTACGGAGTCGCTGAGCTTCGACAAGGCGCTTGCGCTGGATGACATAGCCGGCTCCCGGGCACATCTGGCGGGGCTGGAGCGGGCCGGAATGCTCGAGGCCCACGAGGCGGCCGCGCTCGTGGCCGCTCTCGCGCAAGTCGAGGCGGAGCTACTCGGGGAGACCTTCTCCTTCGAGCCCTCGGACGAGGACATCCACACCGCGATAGAGCGCCGCGTGACCGAGATCGCGGGCGAGGCCGGGGCCAAGCTGCACACCGGCAGGAGCCGTAACGACCAGGTGGCCACCGACATGCGGCTGTTCACCCGCCGTGAGCTGGCTTCGATCGCCTCTCGCCTGCTTCAGCTGGCTCAAACCTTGAGTGACTTGGCGGCAGAGGCCAAGGATGCCTACATGCCCGGCTACACCCACATGCAGAAGGCGCAGCCGGTGCTGTTCGCCCATCATCTGCTGGCCCACGGCTGGGCGCTCTCCCGGGACTTCGACCGCATCCTCTCCACCATCGACCGGATGGATGTCTGCCCGCTGGGGGCGGGCGCCCTGGGCGGGTCCTCGCTCCCGCTCGATCCGGGATACACCGCCGCGCTGCTCGGATTCAGCGCGCCCTTCGAGAACTCTCTGGATGCGGTGTCGGACCGGGACTTCATCGCCGAGGCCCTCTTCGACCTCTCCCTGATCGGGGTGCATCTGTCCCGGATCGGCGAGGAGGTTGTGCTGTGGTCGACCGAGGAGTTCGGATTCATCCGCCTGGACGACGCCTACTCGACCGGCTCTTCCATGCTTCCCCAGAAGAAGAATCCCGACATCGCCGAACTCTCCCGGGGTAAGACCGGGCGTCTGATCGGCCATCTGACCGGCTTCCTTGCCACTTTGAAGGGCCTGCCCCTCTCCTACAACCGCGACCTCCAGGAGGACAAGGAGCCTCTTTTTGACTCCATCGTTCAGGTGAGCCGAGGGTTGGTGGCCGTACGGGGGATGCTGCAGACGGCATCGTTCGACTACGCCCGGATGCGCAAGGCGGCGGAGTCGCCGTATCTCTGCGCGGTCGACCTGGCCGACTTCCTGGTGCGCGCCGGGATGCCTTTCCGCAAGGCGCATGCCGTCGTGGGAGGGCTGGTTCGTGATTCCATCGAGCGCCAGGTGCCGTTGGAGGAGCTGGTTTCCGCTCACCCGCTGCTTGGCGAGGAGGCGGCCCGCCTTCTCGAGCCGGGGGAGTCGGTGAAGATGCGCGCCACCCGAGGTGGCTCCGGGATAGACGCCGTTGCCATGCAGCGCGGCCGCTTTGTCGAGCGCCTGCAGCTCGATGCGAAGCGGCTGGACGCGCTCCAGCCTGATGCGATCGCCTGAGGCGCTGGATTCCGGCGGCCCGAGCCATGCCGCCCTCGGTGCCGCGGGCCTGCGCCCTATGGCGCGCGAGGACTTTGCGCTCGAGACCGTCGAGCTGGCCCGCACTCTCATAGGGTGCCACCTGCTCTATCGGGGAAGGCTTCTGCGCATCACCGAAACCGAGGCCTATCGGGGCGGGGACGATCCTGCTTCCCACGCCTTTGGCGGCAGGACCAGGCGCAACGCGCCCATGTTCGGGCCCCCGGGGCATCTCTATGTCTATTTCACCTACGGGATGCACAATTGCGTGAACGTAGTGGGCGCCGCTGACGGCGAGCCCTCCGGTGTGCTTCTCCGCGCGGGGGAGCTTCTGCGGTGGGACGGCGATTCGGAATGCTTGGTGAGCGACTCCGACAACAGCGTGCTTCGCTCCAGCGCGGTCGGACCCGGAAGACTGGGTCGCAAGGTTGGGGCCACGGTGGCCGATTCGGGAATGGACGCCTGCTCTCCGGGAGCCGCGGTCCGCCTTTTCCGCGACCGGAGCGCCGTCCGCCCGGCCGTCAGATCGGA
>JAKAOC010000222.1 GCA_021823385.1 Actinomycetes bacterium | reverse complement strand
CAGCGATCCTTCCAGGGTCTTGAGAACGATGTTGCCCGTGTATCCGTCGCACACGACGACGTCCACCCGGTCGCTCATCACGTCGCGCCCCTCTACATTGCCGATGAAGTTGATACGGTCGCAGGCTTCGAGCAGAGGATAGGCCTCTTTGACCAGCTCGTTGCCCTTGCCCTTCTCCTCACCGATGGAGAGGATGCCCACCCTGGGTGACTCCACGCCGAACACGTCGTTGGAATACACCGATCCCATCTCCGCGAACTGCACCAGCCAGGAGGCGATAACGTCCGAGTTCGCCCCGGAATCCAGGACGACGGTAGGAGTCGAGCCCGGCACAGGGATGGTGGTGGCTATTGCGGGGCGTGCCACGCGCGGCAGCCTGCCGAACTTGAGCAGAGCGGAGGCCATGGCCGCGCCGGTGTTGCCGGCCGAAATCATGCCGACCGCTTTGCCGTCGCGCACCAGCTCGGCACAGCGCACCAGCGACGAGTCCCGCTTGCGTCGCACGGAGGAGGCCGGATCGTCGTGCATCTCGACCACTTCGGTCGCCGCCAGCACTTCGAAGCCCTCGGCGGCGAGCGGCTCCACAACCTCGGGAAGGCCGACCATCAAAAGCTCGGCCCCGAGCTCATCCCTGGCGCGGCGCGCACCTTCGATGACGACGACCGGGGCGTTGTCGCCCCCCATGACGTCGAGAGCCAGAGGCAGCAAGCTACCGGACCTCTATGGCCTGGCGGCCGTGGTACCACCCGCAGTTGGGGCAGACGTGGTGTGGGCGCTTGGCAAAGTTGCACTGCGGGCAAGCGCTCTTGGAGGGCAGGGAGAGAAACCAGGCACCGGCCTGCCGGGAGCGGCCCTTGGCCTTGGACGTCTTTCTCTTGGGAACAGCCATCTTCCAACTCTCTAATCGATCGAAAACCGTCGGACCTCGAGCCGGGCACGCGGCTCCAAGTCGCCCGCAAGAGTCTACAAGGAATTACCCGGCGAGCCTTCCGCCCACCTGCGCCTGTTTTGCCCTCGGAGCTGGGCGCTCAGCGCAGCTGGTCGAGGATCCGGAAGCGGGGGTCGATATCGCCTCCACCCCGGTGGCCGCAATCGGTCTCGTTCAGATTCGCCCCGCAGACCTGGCAAAGTCCCTTGCACTCCTCAGAGCACAGAGGCGCGGCGGGAAGAGCCAGCACCACCGCATCACGCAGCATCTCCGTGAAATCCACGAAGTCGCCCTCGACCGGATAGGTGTCTCCCTCCTCCTCCTTGAAGTCGGATTCGAAGAGCTCCCGGATCTCCACCTGCATCGGCGCCGTTGTCCGACCCAGGCAACGCCTGCACTCCGAGGTGACCTCGACGGTGGCGGTGCCGGAGAAGAGGATTCCGGAGTGCACCGCCTCCAGCTGGCCTTTTGCATGCACCGTCGCGCCTTCGGGCACCCAGGCGGAGGAGACGAACATCTCGGGTATCTCACCCTCGACATCCACCTGCAAAACCGAGCCGGGGGTCTTGGAAAGCCTGGTGACGGAGACCTTGAATGGATTGGCTGCGCCCATTGCGACCTCCCTTAGTCGGCGTCCTGATCGAAGGGGAACTCGTCGTCCTCCTCGACCGTCGCCACCGGCTGCGCGCCGGCGGCCGCGCCCGAACCGGCCAACTTGCTCCTGCCCGCCTGCACCTCTTTCATCACCTTGGCCAGGGCTATCTCCAGCTCGGCAAGCTTCTGGTCGGCGTAGTCCTCGGCGTCGAAACGAAGCCGGGCCGCATCCTCGCGCGCCATCACCAGAATCCGGTTGGCGCCGGCCTGGGCCTGGCGGACGATCTCCTGCTTGGACACCATGCGCTCCGCACGGCCCCGGGCCTCCTGGATGATCTCCTCGGCCTCCAGCGATACGCGGTCCAGGTACTCGGCACGCTCGCGAACTATCCACTGCGCCTCGCGCATCTCGAGCGGGAAGCGATCCTTGGCCAGGCGCACAAGATGCAGGAGCTCGTCCCGGGAGACCAGCACGGACGCCGAGAGCGGCATCGCCTTGGCGCTGCCGACTATCTCCTCGATGCGGTCGAGGATCTCCCCCAACCCCAGCTCGGCGTCGTCACCGTATTCTTCGATGTCGGACATCGACCGCCCGTCCTTGCCTTGCTCAGTTGAACTTGACGGCTATCGCCCGGGCGATCGGGGCGGGCACGAACCCGGACACGTCGCCGCCATAGGAGGCCACTTCCCTAAGAAGTCTAGAAGCGACGAAGGAATACACCGAGGAGGTGGGGATGAAGAGGGTGTCGATTCCGGAGAGCTGCCTGTTCATCTGGGCCATCTGCAACTCGTTCTCGAAGTCGGAGACCGCCCTTAGCCCGCGAATGATCACCGAGGCACCTATCTCTCGCGCCAGCTGAACCACCAGCGACGAGAGGCCGACGATCTCGACGTTGCTCAGGTGGCCGACGGCAGCCTCGATCAGCTCCTTGCGCTCCTCCAGGCTGAAAAGCGCCGAGGCCTTCTGCGGGTTGCGCATGGCGGCAACCACGACCGTGCCGAATAGGGGCGAAGCCCGCTCCACCACCTCAAGGTGGCCGTTGTGAAATGGATCGAATGACCCGGGGAACAGCGCGATGGTCAATCGTCCTCCTTCTGTAGCCCAGCCTCCGGCGCCGTCCCGCTCCAGGAGAAGAACGACACCACTGTATCGCCGTACCTCTTCAGGGTAGTTCGCCGATACCCTCCGCTTTCAGGCAATTCGCGATTGGATTCGGCCACCACCAGGTGTGCCGGATGAGCGGCCAGCAGGAGATCCCACCCTTCAAAGCTGTAGGGAGGGTCGCAAAAGCAGAGATCGGCAGGCTCGCCCTGCCTGGCCACGTATACCAAGGCGTCCATGGCCAAGACCTCCAGGCTGCACCCCAGGCGCCCTTTGAAATCCGCGACGGCCCGGCGAATCCCCTCCGCCGCCTTGCGGTTCGACTCGACGAAGACCACCGAGGCAGCACCTCTGGAGGCGGCCTCCAGGCCCAGCGAGCCCGTGCCCGCGAAGAGATCGAGCACCCTGGCCCCCTCGAGCTCGAACTTTCCGTAGAGAGTGTCGAAGATGGCCTTGCGCACCTTGGCGGTGGTCGGGCGCGTCTCCGCTCCCACCTTGGAGGGGATCCTCCGGCCCTTTTCCACTCCGCTGCCTATGCGCATGGGGTCCTCTTCCCGCCCGGCCCACCCGGGCGGCACGGGTTGAGAACTTATCAGCTTCGGAACAGGTACTCAGCATCTTCGCCGGCTGCGAAGCCGTCGAGCTCGCTGCGGAGATCCTCGAAGGCGCTGAGGAAGGGGTCGTCGCCGACCAGCGCGCGGGCCACCTCGCGTGCGGATTCCAGGATGCGGCGATCCTTCGCCAACGACGCGATGCGAAGGTCGGACGCGCCCTTCTGGCGCGCGCCCAGCAGCGTGCCCTCGCCGCGCAGCTCGAGATCGCGCTCGGCGAGGTAGAAGCCGTCGGTGGACTCCACACATGCCTGCAGCCGCCCTTCGCCCCCCGAGTCGAGCTCGCCGGTCTCGACCAGATAGCAGTACGACTGAGCCGCGCCTCGGCCCACTCGGCCGCGCAGCTGGTGAATTTGCGCAATCCCGAAGCGGGCAGCGTCAAGGATCACCATGACCGTTGCGTTGGGGACGTCCACGCCGACCTCGATGACCGTCGTCGAGACCAGCACATCCAAGTCGTCGTGGCGGAAGGCCTCCATGACCTGGGCCTTCTCCGAAGTCGGCATCTGGCCGTGCAGCAGTCCGACCCGCATCCCGGCCAGCCTGGTCGCGGCCAGCTCCTCGTATGTCGCGGTCGCAGAAGCCGCCTGGATCTTCTCCGACTCCTCCACCAGGGGGCAGACGACGTAGGCCTGGCGGCCCGCCGCCACCTCGCGCTCCAGACGCGCGTACACCTTGTCGATCTCCTCCTCGTTGCGCGCCCATCGCGTTCGGATAGGTGTCCTGCCAGGGGGAAGCTCGTCGAGCACGCTGTAATCCAGGTCTCCGAAGATGGTCATCGCCGCGGTGCGCGGTATCGGAGTGGCCGTCATCACCAGGACGTCGGGCTCTAGCTCCTGCCGTTCGCGCGAGCGCTCCCTCAGGAGAGACCTCTGCTCGACGCCGAAACGATGCTGCTCGTCCACGACCACCAGGCCCAGCCGTGCAAACTCCACGCCCTCGGAAAGCAGGGCGTGAGTCCCGACGACCAGGTCCACGCCGCCTGCGGAGAGCTCCGCCAGCAACGACTTTCTGCGGGTGCCGGTGACCTTGTTGGTGAGCAGATCGACCTTGAGCGGCCTGCGGCTGTCGCCGAAAAGCCCCCACTCCTGGTCGGCATCCACCTCCAGGCCGGCCAGCAGGCGCGAGATGCCCAGGTAATGCTGCTCGGCAAGCACCTCCGTGGGCGCCATCAGCACCGCCTGGTAGCCCGATTGGATGGCGAACAGAGCCGCCGTTACCGCCACCATGGTCTTTCCCGAGCCGACGTCCCCTTGCAGGAGCCTGTGCATGGGTACCCCGGAGGCCATGTCCATGGCGATCTCCCCCACCACCCTGAGCTGAGCCGATGTCGGGGAGTAGGGAAGCTGGGCCAGAAAGCGCGAGGCGAGGTCACCCGCGTCGGAGAGCCCGAGGCCCGGCTGGAACCCGCCCTCGGTATCGGTCCTGAATTCCCCGGCTCGACCGGAGGACGAGGTTCGCACCCGCCCCCTGGAGGCCAGGGAACCGACCGAATGCCGGATCCCTCTTGCCTGTTGCTCCTTGTGGACCTTTGCCGCCACCAACTGAAGCTGGATGCGCAATAGCTCGTCGAAGGCAAGGCGCTCGCGAGCCCGGGCGTAGTCCTCGGGGTCGCCCGGCGCGTGTATGAGACGGTAGGCGGAGTCCCTGTCGATCAGCCCGAGGCTCCGCCTGAACGCATCGGGCAGCGGATCGGCGATCCACCCGGCCTCTTTCAGCGTGGTGGCGATCGCCTTGACCATCTCGTTCGGCTTGAAGTGGTACTTCTCCGATTGCGGATAGATGGGCACGATCCTGCCGGTCCGATCCCCGATCAGGTCGACCAGGGGATTC
>JAKAOC010000221.1 GCA_021823385.1 Actinomycetes bacterium | reverse complement strand
CATCCACGCACATATCGGGTCGCAGATCTTCCTCCTCGACTCCTACGCCAAGGAGGTCGATGCCCTAGCGACGCTGGTCGAGGCGCATTCGCCCCGCTTGCTGAATTTGGGGGGCGGCCTGGGTGTCGCCTATGTCTCCGGCGAGGAGAGCCCCGGCTTCGATGCCTGGGCGAGCCAGCTCTATGCCGCACTGGCACGCAACGGGATTGGCCGCGATATCCGGGTAATGGTCGAGCCGGGCCGGTCGTTAGTGGCCCAGGCCGCTATGACCGTTTACCGCGTCGGGACCGTGAAGCGTCTCGAGGGTTTGAGAACCTACGTGTCGGTGGATGGGGGCATGAGCGACAATCCTCGCCCCGTCCTTTACGGGAGCGGTTACGAAGCCTTCCTGCCTGAGGCGGCTGACGCAGAGCGGGACCAGGTGGCCACGATTGTGGGTAAGCACTGCGAGAGCGGTGACATCCTCATCCGCGACGCAATTCTTCCCGCCTCACTCGAGGAGGGAGACTTGCTGGCGACGCCGGTGACGGGCGCCTACGGCTATTCGATGGCCTCCAATTACAACCGGGTGCCACGCCCGCCGGTGATTTTCGTAGATGAGAGCGGTGCGCGACTGGCCATCCGAGGCGAGAATTTCGAAGACATGGTGAGGCTCGAGGCGTAATCCCCCAGGCGTGACCGAAGTCACACGCGTATGAGGCCTCCGATTTATGGGACATGTGTGTAACATAAATCGTATGAGCAATTTCCCTGAGATGTCCGGCGCTGACGCGCGCTCCACTCGGCTCAGGTGGGGCACCCTCGCCGTGCTTTCCATCAGCATTATCATGCTGAACCTCGACAACACCATCCTCAACGTTGCGCTGCCGACTTTGGTGCGCGATCTGCACTCGAGTTCCTCGCAGCTCCAGTGGATCGTCGACTCCTACATACTCGTCTTCGCCGGGCTGCTCTTGACCGGTGGCAGCCTCGGAGATCGACTCGGGCGCAAGTGGATCTTTATGACCGGCCTGGCGGTCTTCGGAGCCGGTTCGGTGGCCTCAGCCTTTTCGGGCAGTTCGAACATGCTGATCGCCACCAGGGCCTTTATGGGTATAGGCGGCGCAATGGCGATGCCTTCCACCCTGTCCATCATCACCAATGTCTTTATCGTCCCCCGCGAAAGGGCACGTGCCATCGCGATCTGGTCGGGGTCTTCTGGGCTTGGTGTGGCACTCGGACCCATTGCGGGCGGCTGGCTGTTGGACCACTACTGGTGGGGCTCGGTTTTCCTGGTCAACGTTCCCGTGGTGATAGTCGGACTCATTGCCGCAATGATTCTGGTCCCGAATTCGGTCGACCCCGCCATCGCGAAGCCGGACCCGCTCGGCTCCTTACTGTCCATCGGCGCCCTGGGCACCATCATTTGGGCCATCATCGAGGCGCCCAACAAGGGCTGGACCTCCACGTCGACTCTGCTTGCCTTTGCCGTCGGGATCATCTTGCTCGTCGCTTTCCTGGTGGTGGAGTCAAAGAGTTCCCATCCCATGCTCCGTCTGAAGTTCTTCGAGAACCGCCGCTTCTCCGTCGCCGCCACTTCCATCGCCATCGTCTTCTTCTCGTTGATGGGCGCGTCCTTCCTGCTCACCCAATACCTCCAGTTCGTGCGTGGGTACAACCCGCTGCGCTCCGGAGAGCTTCTCCTGGGCCTGGCCGGAGCCTTGCTGGTCTTTGCGCCTTTGAGCGCGATCGTCGCCCATCACATCGGGACCAAGATCACGGTCGCGTTCGGCCTGGCTCTCGCAGCGGTGGGGACTATTTTTCTCGGCCGCTATCAGACCGACACCTCGCTCATGGCGATCGAACTTCCCCTCGTACTGGTGGGTATTGGTCTTGCCTTCACCATGCCCCCTTCGGCCGAGTCGGTGATGGGCTCGGTGCCTCGCGCACAGGCCGGGGTGGGCTCGGCGACCAATGGCACCCTCATCCAGGTGGGCGGTGCCATGGGTGTCGCGGTCATGGGCAGCGTGCTCAACACGGCGTATCGGAGCCACCTGGTGGCGGCCCACGGCTTCTCGCTGCTTCCCGCCCCCATTGCCGGGGCCGCCAAGTCCTCGCTCGGGACCGCTCTCCAGGCTGCTGCGCGGCTGCCGGCGGTGTATGGGTCTGCGCTGGCGAACGCCGCAAAGTCGGCGTTCATGTCCGGCTTCGGCACCACCATGTGGGTCGCCGTCGGGACCGCCTTCGCCGGCGCGTTGATTGCCCTGATCGCACTGCCGGCGCGTGCCGCTGCCGACCCTGATTTCGAGCTTGCGCCTGAGGTCGACTCCGGGAGCAGCGTCGGTGGCGGCAGTGTCAGTGGCTAACCCGGAGCGTACCGAGGGCACTCGAGGCCGGGGAAGGCCGCCCTCGGAGGAGTTGCGCGCAAGGGTGATGGCCGCAGCGGTGGAGTTGTGTGCCGAGGTCGGCCCGGAGGATTTCTCGCTGGAACTTGTTGCCACGCGGGCGGGCACGTCACGGGCCACCATCTACCGAGCTTTCGGTGATCGCTATGCACTCCTGGAGCGGGCACTTGAGGAAGCGTACGCTGAGCTGGCCTCGACGTCCGCTCCCTCCTCAGCGGAGCCGATCGAGGTGTTGCGCAGTGCCTATTCCATCGTCTCCCGGGTGACCAGCCATTCAGTCGGTCGTGCCATGCTGCGCATTCTCACGGATGAGAGCCAAAACCAGCTCGCCGGGAAGCTGCGCCGCCGCTTTTACGAGCTGGCTTACGCGCCCTATGTCGCCCTGCTGGAGACGGCCCGCTCAGAGGGGCGCATCGACCCGGACGCAGATCCGAGCGAGCTATGTCGGATCGGCGTCGCGGCGGGCCTGTTCAGCGTGGCCGTGATGGGGCTGCCCCTCCGGCCGGAGGAGGCTGATCGCATGGCCCGGGCAGTTGCCTACGGTGTCGTTCCCAGGGCCTAGAGACCGCTTTCACCCACTCGGCCCGGGAACTTCTAATGTCGGCCTCCCGGTGACTTGTGGGACGGATTTAGCCCCTCGAGCGCTCCATGGGACCGGGGTCGAGCGGCTATTAGGCTTTACCGAACAGGTTCTTCGGTCCCCGAGGCGTGAGGGGCCCTGGCTGCGGGCAAGGCGATGAGTGACAATCCGGTTCGAGTAGGCCTACTCGGTTGTGGCAACGTGGGAGCGGAGCTGGTCAAGCTCTTGACCAGGGATGCCGAACTCATTTATGCCCAGACCGGCGAGCGCTTCGAGATTGCCTCGATTGCAGTGCGCTCTCTCGATCGCGAGCGGCCCACCTGGGTCGACAAGGCTCTCCTTACCGACGACGCTTTCTCAGTGGTCGCTGACCCTGAGGTGGACATCGTGGTGGAGGTGATGGGCGGAATCGCCCCCACCCGCGAACTGATCGAGAAGGCCCTGGTAAATGGCAAGTCGGTAGTCACGGCCAACAAGGCGTTACTGGCTTTGGCCAGCGCGGAACTGACACAGCTTGCTCGCAGTGTCGACCGGGACATCTTCTTTGAGGCCGCGGTGGCCGGCGGGATTCCCCTGATCCGTTCTCTGCGGGTGTCGCTCGCAGGTGAGAGGGTGCGAAGGGTGGCAGGCATCGTGAACGGCACCACCAACTTCATCCTCTCCTCCATGACCGAAAAGGGCTCCAGCTACGAGGAGGCCCTCGCCCTGGCCACAGAGCTCGGCTACGCCGAGGCCGATCCCAGCGCCGACGTGGAGGGTGAGGACGCACGCGCCAAGGCGGCAATCCTGGCCACCGTGGCCTTTGGCCGCCTGGTTCGCTCCCAGGACGTCTATCGGGAAGGCATCACCGGAATCAGCGCCGAGGATATCGACTTTGCCAAGCGGCACGGGTACGTGATCAAGCTGCTCGCGCTTTGCGAGTCTGGCCAGGATGCCAGCGGCCGTGATCGCATTGCCGTGCGCGTGCACCCGGCGCTTGTCCCCGATGACCACCCGCTTGCCCTGGTGCGCGACTCCTTCAATGCAGTCTTCGTCACCGGTGATGCGGTGGGCGAGCTGATGTTCTACGGCCGCGGCGCAGGCGGGTTGCCGACCGCCAGCGCAGTTCTGGGCGACGTCATCGACGCCGCGCACAACCTTCGCTACGGAGTGACCGAGAGGCAGTTGGAGCGCGAGGTGGCGAGCATCGTGCCGGTCGAGGAGATGCAGAATCCCTTTTATATAGCCATCGACGTCAACGATCAGCCCGGGGTGTTGGCCGCGGTGGCCCAGGTGTTCGGGGCCAATATGGTCTCCATTCGGTCGATGGAGCAGACCGGCTTCGATGATCAGGCAAAACTTGTCTTCATCACCCACCCGGCACCGGAATCTTCGGTCGCCAAGACCTTGGATGAGCTTCGGAGCTTGCCGGCGGTGCGCAGAGTGGCTGGTTCAATCAGAGTTTTCGACCCCTCGTAGGGTTCGAGGGAAGGTCTCAAGATGTCGAAAGTGGGCGAGCGTGGCGGACGGCTTCATTGGAGGGGCCTGATCCGCGAATACGCCGACTTCCTTCCCGTCGATCCCAGCGGGACCGTGGTAACGCTGGGTGAGGGCGCGACACCGCTCATCCATGCGCCATCGCTGAGCAAAGTGGTGGGCGCCAACGTCTACTTGAAGTTCGAGGGAGCGAATCCGACAGGTTCGTTCAAGGACCGCGGCATGACCCTTGCCATTACCAAGGCGGTCGAGGAGGGATCCCACGCCGTGGTGTGCGCGTCGACGGGGAACACCTCCGCCTCGGCGGCTGCTTATGCGGCCAAGGCGGGTATCGACTGCATAGTGCTGATCCCGGCGGGCTACATTGCGCTGGGCAAGCTGGCTCAGGCCCTCGTCTACGGCGCCAAGGTGATCCAGATACGCGAAAACTTCGATCGCGCCCTGGAGATCGTGCGGGAGCTTGGGGAGCACAAGCCGGTAACGGTCGTCAACTCCATCAACCCCTACCGGATCGAAGGGCAGAAGACCGGTGCCTTCGAGATCGTCGACCAGCTTGGCGACGCTCCGGACTATCACTTCATTCCCGTCGGAAATGCCGGGAACATCACCGCCTACTGGCGTGGGTACAACGAGTA